>JAFDHD010000103.1 GCA_019308995.1 Deltaproteobacteria bacterium
AAACATGGTCAGGGCCGGTATCAATGAACGGGTTGCTATGATGATATCAGGCCACAAGACAAGGTCGGTTTTTGATCGTTATAATATTGTCTCACCGGATGATTTAAAGCGGGCGGCGGCCAAGCAAGAGGCTTACCGTCAATCACAGTGTGGTGTTAATAATGGTTTAAGAAAACGGGATAATGAGGGATTACGTGGAATAATACGGGAAATGTTTAAAAAAAACAATACGATGTGATATATGTGAATTTTAAATTCGTTCTAATTTAGTTTAAGAAAAAACTGCCTCTCTGTGGCCTGATTCCAACATGGTTTTAGAAAAAAATAATTCGCTTAACTCCCTGTTGTCACATAGAAAACGGCTCAAAATAGCCTCTTTTTCGTGGTTTTAGTCAGGCTAATTTTTTCAAGAACATAATTTTTTCTAAAACTAAAATATTTATAATTATTACAATATATTATCTTGATTCTTGAAAAACGACTAAAACCCGCCAAATTTTGGCTTTCAAGCCGTTTTTGAACCAAAAGTAGGTTAACATGGTTAGTTACTCTTAAAAACCATTAATTAGGCAAAAACACTGAAAATCTCTTATTTTCTCCGAAATACTCCTAAATGCTCGCTTTTTGTCCAAACAGAACGAGCCTTCAAGGGTAAATAACAAACTGCCAGGCGGGCGGACAAGTATAAACCTTTCATATAAATCCTTATCGTTGCTCGCCAGAGCGCCAGCCAGGGAAGCCAGAGCAACATATTCCGCGTCCAGATACTCATGCTCGGCTCTTTGGTTCTGGTTAATTCATAAAATAAAGTGTCAACCATCAAAACGGTGTGATTTGCGCACAGGAACTTGATTTGCTCCGGGCTCGCCGCGTCCAGGTAGCTCTTATCTAAGATGACGTAGACCATAACGACCGCGACGGCGCGGGGTGTGAGCTCTTATTTATTTCCTTCTTCAGGCGTCCAGTTGAACAATGAAGACACCAACGTTTGTAAAATATCTAAAAGATCCATCATCTGGCCCTTAGACTTTAAAAGCTCAACATCTATTTCGTCTGTTTCGCTCATACTGTACTTATATTCGCTCAAGACGTTAAACATATCCTGTAACGCCTTGTTATAACTGTTCATTGTTATGTTTAGACCATGATATAAAGGGTCTTGCCGTAGCGGTTTGGTCTTTAAAATGTCCTCCCAGGTCTTTGTGCGCCCTTTAAATAACGGCCCTTTTATTCCTTCCTGTAACAGCCAGTCAATAGAAACGCCGCATTTTAACTGAATTGCCTCCAAAAATTTTCTGGAGGGTTTAATTCTGTCGGTTTCAATGTCGGCAAGGTATCCCTTTGAAAATCCAAGCATTTCGGCGAAACTTTTTTGTGTACGTTTTGTCGCGGACCGTAATATTTTTATCTTTTTAGAAATGTCAGACATTTTTTCCTTGACTTGAACGTTATAATCAATTTATGATCGTTTAAAACGAATAATGTTAAAAAATTGGAGGCCCAATATGATCAAAAACAAGAACTTGCGGAAAGTCTTGATCGATGAGGACCTTACGATTAAAGGCTTGGCTCAAAAAACCGGCTACACCAGGGGGTATCTTAGTAGCGTACTCAATGGTCACAAGCAATCCCCCAGGGCTGAAAAACTCATCTCCTTTGTTTTAGGCCGCGCGCATAGTGAGCTTTGGCCTGATCATCAAACCGGCAAATAAATATAATAGTAGCATTATCTTACTTTTGTCACCTTTTCAAGGTCTTTTTTTAACTAATTTTGTACAAAAATCATTAGGGCCAAAACGCGCATGAAGAGAACGGACGGCCAATTGAATCTAATTGAAACGCGCTCTTTAAATCAGAGTCATGAAATCAAGCGCGCTCTGCGATTGGCTCTGGCCAAATCCGACCTTTCACGGGATCAGATCGTTGACGAGATGAACGATGTCGCTCATTTAGAGGGCATTGAGAAGAGGCTGTCAAAGGCGACTCTTGATTCCTGGACGAAAAACGCCGACCGCGACCGATTACCAACCCTTTTCTGGCTGACAATCTTCTGTTTTGTCCTTCAAGATATCGGTCCGATTCGAGCCCTGATTGATCCTTTAGGCTACTTGCTTATCGGCGAGCGAGATCAAAAACTTCTCGATTGGGCGAAAGCCGAACAGTCAAAAAGGCGCGCCACCAAAAAAGCGCGAGTGGCCTTGGAATTTTTGGATAATGAAATCTGAAATCATTACAATTAGGGAGCTTTCAAAGCTTTCCGGCCTTTCGGAAAAGGCCTTAAGGGTACGTGCCAACTCGGAGAGCTGGCCGTTTCAACACGCTAAAGGCAGAGGTCGCGGCGGTAGGGTGAAACATTTTATAACCGCTTCGTTGCCCGAAGAAATAAAAAAAACCATTCAATCATCCACTTCTGAAAAACAAGTAAATCATGAAGAGTCTGAAAAGTCTCTTTCTTCCATAAGCTCCGAGTCCTCCTTTCTGCCAACCTCCACAAACGGTTCGGGCCTGGCTGAATGGTCAGCCAGGCCCGAATCCTGCCGTGAGGAAGCGAGAAGGCGGCTCGGGATGGTCAATAAGGCGCGATCTATTAAATCGCGCAACCCCAAACAGGCCACTCCAGCCCTCAAGCGCTATGCGTTATCTCAGGGTGTCAGTCTGGCAACGCTCTACAAATACATGAAGGAAGCGGACCAAGCTATAAAGGCAGCTCAATCAATCGGCCAGGACGCGGTCATGGCTCAGATCCTGGCCTTGACACCGGGATATGGAAACAATCGCGGGGCCTGTCGCGCCTTTTCAAAAGAAGCGATTGCTTACGCCAAGGGCTTATGGCTCTCCCAGGAATTCTTAAATTTTTCCGATGTCTACGATCAGACGATCAATGAGGCCAGCATTCGCGGCTGGAAGTTCGGTTCGTATAATTCTTTGCTGAATGTTTTGAACCAGCAGATGGATGAAAGTTTGAAAGTTTTGGCTCGCCAAGGCGTCAAACGCTACCAAGCGGATTATGAACTGAAGATACTTCGGGACTACAAGGAAATCTGGTCGAACTTCATGTGGTGCGGGGATCATCATATCTTTGATGTCTTTGTAAAAGGGCCTGGCGGTAAAATTCTTCGGCCCTGGCTCACCGCCTGGATGGACATGGCGAGCCGTTCCTTCATGGGCTGGTGTATCTCCTTTCAGCCGAACTCAAAAACTATCGCCCTGGCCCTGGCTCATGCCATATCAGAGAAAAAGGACATTAACTTTCCTCAACACGGCCTTCCCTGGAGTGTCTATGTCGATAATGGCAAAGACTACCGATCCAAGTATTTGAACGGCGAATCTGTTCAAATCGGCCCGATCGACTATCCTGAAATCATGGAACGCTTTGCCGCTTTGGGGATTGACCCTTTTTATATCGACCTGGATTACGACCCTGGCCAGGGGGCCTGGGTTAAAAAGCGCGGCAACTTAAACGTAACGATTAAAAATGTTCGCGTTGGCGGGGTGTATGCCCGCCTGAATATTCACCAGCGCTATGCGACCGCTTATCACCCTTGGGCCAAACCCATCGAACGGGCCTTTATTAATGTGGTGCAAAGTTTTTCCAGACAACAGCCGGGTTGGTGCGGCTCAGGCCATGACCAGCGGCCTGAAAAATTGGCTCACGAGATTAAAACCGGAGCGATTCTCGACTTTGAGGAATTTTGCGAGCGCTGGTATCAATGGGTTGTCTACGGTTACAACAAGACGCCGCACTCCGGCCACGGCATGGATGGACGGTCGCCAAACGAGGTTTTTCAGGCCTTTGGCGCGCCGGAAAAAGTCGAACCGGAACTCCTCACCTTTGCCTTGTTCAAAAAGGAGCAGGTCAAAATCCACAACTGGGGCGGCTTTAAGCTTATGGGCCGCGAGTTTGAGCTTGACATACCTTCCGATCTGTCAGGCGCGGCCGTTTTAAACAAGCTGATTAACCGGTTCGTTACGGTGTTTTTCGATTTCGATCTCAAAATGACGCGGGTTTACCTGGATGGGAAATATGTCTGTGACGGCAGGCGGCTTCGCCGCGCGTCCTTTATCCGGCCTGACGATCCTGTCATGATGGAAAAGATCAAACTTCAAGCATACCAGGGGCAGCTTAATAAAGCTGCTTTAGCAAATATTCAAAAAGAAGTCCCGCCGCCAATAGGGCATGACCATGAAGCTCTTTTAGCTCTGACAACTGGCGGCATGGATCGGGATGAAAACCAGGTTAATACTGCGGAAGCCGATTGCTCTCAAGAGCTAATTCCTTTTTCCGAAGAGGAGCGGTATCGGATGATTCTTAAAAAGCTGGCTAAAGGCGAGAGTCTTTCTGAGGCCGACCGCGAGTTTCAGGCCGAATATGAAGCCGGTGAGGAATATCGGCAAATGCAGAAATTATACGAAGCTGACTTTTCTTACCTTAAACATCAGCATGGAAGGAGGGTCGCCTGATGCAGAAATCATTTTTCGCTACCAACAATTATCATGCCATTATCAAAGCGATTGCTGAGTTGAAAAACCGCGATCCAAGCCTACCAGGGCTTGGGCTATTTTATGGCCGGTGGGGCCTGGGCAAAACTGAAGCCATTGAACACTTTTATGGCGAGTCTAACGTCTATTATGTGATGTGTGAGGCCCTGTGGCGTGTGCGCGATCTCCTGAAAGGCATCTGTGATGAAATGAAACTCCTGCCTGACTACCGGACCGTGGATCGTTTTGATCAGATTTGCCGGGAGTTAAGGAGAAGAGGCGAATCTTTAATTCTTGATGAGGCTGATTACCTTTTCAAGCACCGTATCATGCTCGATATGATCAAGGACATGCACGAAAAAACCAAGGTGCCCATTATCCTGGTGGGCATGGAGGAGATATGCGGGAAGCTCCAGAAATACGGGCAGTTCTGGAGCCGGATTTTACCGGCTGGTATTGTTGAGTTCCAGCCCCTTTCGCCTCCTGAGATGATTCTCATTACCAAGGAATGGACAGGTTTGGAGGTAAGCCCTGAGGCCTCTGAACTGCTCTGCCGCTTTACAGAAGGCGACTTTCGTTACGTGGTAGGGTACTTGCTGGAATTTGAAAGAGCTTGTGCGGTCAACAAGACGCGGGAAATTGGTCTGCCGATGGTAGAGGCTCTCTTAAAGAAATCCAGCAAAAAAAGGGAGATTTCGGATCGCTACAGGCGGGGGGATATCAAACACCTTCACGCGGTTGGGAGATAGGTTTTTTCAATGGTTACAAGAGAAGGCAGCACTCAATCACGGACCTTTGAGGCCATTAAAGCCAGCGGGGAAATTACGATCAAGGGCCTTCAGGAAATCTTGGGAATGCCTGGCTCCAAAGGGTACGCCAGGATTTCTCACGCCGCGCGAGACCTCATGCTTGCCGGTTATATCGAACGAACTGCGCCAGCCACATATAAGTATGTCCGGGAACCCAAAGACCTGGATTACGCAAAGGCCCAAAAAAGGATGGTTCGGGTTATCCGAATTCGAACCAGGCGCCAGGAGCCCATAACAGCGAGAAAACTTTCTGAGCTTTCCGATTGCAGTCTTGATTGGAGCCGCAGATACGTCAATTACTTAGTCAAGAATGGATACCTTGAAAGGACCGGTTTTGAAAGGGTCGGACAAAGCAAGGTCAAGGCATCGGTTTATCTCGGAGTTGAAAGCAAATTAAATGATGATTGGCCGTCCATTAAAAGGCAAAGAAAAACGGCCAAACTTGACCGGATCACAGCCAAAATTCGGGAAAGGGCCTTAACGGTTGCCAGGGAGTGCCAGGCCAGCAGGGAAAGCCTTGCTGTAACAGCCGATCATCTGAGAGATATGATTTCCCTTATAGAAAACGCGCTGGCCGCAACAGATAATTTTTGAACATGGTTTAAGAAAAAACACCATGAAAAGCAGGGTCATGAAAAACGCTTCTCTTAAATCAAACAGACCGGGAAATGGCCTTTACAGCCGCCAAAACTGCGCGATCCATAAGGCCAGGGGTCAGCTCGTTATGACCCTGGATGATTGCCGGGAGTTGGCCAGAAATATCAGCGGTAAAGCTTCGCTCAGCTCGCTCAGCATCCGGGAACGCTGGCAGCTCATTGAGGAGCTGAAGCTCAAAGGGGCGAGAGTAACGAACCCGCGAATATCGGAAACCCCTGTTTCTTCCCAGGGTGGACATCGCCCTTCTCCCTCATCGGCTGTGGAGGGTCCTCCTGCTCCTGGGGACGGTGTCCACCCTGGCGGGAAACAGGAGAGCCCTGAAGAGGTGTATTTTGCGCGGCTTAATTACTGGAGGAAACGATTTCCGAAGTCGCGGCCCGGTTATGCCTCAAATAAGCAGTTGGCCTGGATTCAATCGCTTTGGGAGTTGAATTTTGAGGATGGACGCGCCGGGGTGAGCGGGCTGAGAGGGTTTATTGCTCGGCAAACCGCAAGCCTGGAAGATGGGCCGGTCTCTGACCTGGCTTTTCTTAGGGACAGCCATGTTGAAGCCGTTTTAACGCCTTTGAAACAGAAGGGTAAGGCTAATATGGGGGGAGTTAATGAAACCTAAGAGGGAGATGATACCGGCCTTGACGTTGTCTCAAAATTTCCGGCTGGCCATGACTGATGCGGGACTGACCTTTAAGGATTTGAGCCGGAAAGCCCGTGTTTCACTGGACACCGCTTACCGGCTGGCCGAAAGGCGCAGTCCCAAATTTGTAACTGATGAGGCTTTGCGGGTCGGAAAGGCCCTTGGCTTTACCAAAAAACAGGTCGAAGAAAAGATTCGCCAGGACCGGCTTGACGCCGGGCATGCTTACTCAAAAAAAGAGGAGCTGTACCGGCTCGTACGCCAGATGATTGATCTATTTGATTAATCTTTGATTGAGAAAGGAGAGGGGCTTTGGGAAAAAATACTTATAATCACGACTTGGTAGACGCCATTCAACAATGCGTTTATGACCTGCATTCTTTGTTCACCCTCTTGGATGAGGGCGACTTTGACGGAAAAGGCATTGTTGAAGTCAGGGATATCGGCAGAACCCTGATGAGCAAAACGTTTAAGGACCTTGCGGAGCTTTGTGATCTTGTTGAAGCCTGTTTGGGTAAAATTGAAATCAAAAAGGCCACAAATGATTATCCTTGGAAGCTTGATGGTGAGATAATCGGCTTGAATTTTACACCAAGTGAAAACCTGAAAAGACTCATCCAGGATTTAACGCCGGGCAATGGGCTGTCTTTTACAATGATATCTGACCAGGAAAAAAGGGCCTCCACCTTACCGACAAGCCCGGAAGAGGCCCTTGATAACACTCAGGATCAAGCCCCGAGAGTAGCTGTAGGATAACCGGGAAAGGGGCAAAAGTCAACTTTCCCTGGCTAGGCTGATCACCGAAAAGGCGGTAACCTCGCCGCTCTGCCAGGGAAAAAATAAAAGAGGGGTGGCCGAGAGGGGGTTGCTTTAGAAATGGGCAGCCCCTTCTTTTATTTAAAGGGCTGAAAGTGAGGCGGGTGTTGCTCAAGTTTAGAGGATTTAAGGGTTGGCTTGATATTGCGTTCGAGGAAAGAGGTTTTAAGACATGGAAAAATTAATCAATGTTGGCGGTCGTGAAATCAAAATCCGCACCTTAAGTTCCGCAGAAAAAAGGCAGATTGTTCAGAAGTTGATTCGCTCGGGCAGCGTTCTTTTTGAAGAGTATAAAATCGCCCTGTTTAAAATAGCGATTGAGGCTGTGATTGATGACGCGAGTTTCATAGAAAGTCTTACACCGGCTGAAATCAGCGAACTGTATAAACAAATTACTGAATTAAATTCTCTAAACCTTTTCGCGGCTCATAACTGAAAGCCGCAACGTCTTAAAAGGGAAACAAATGAACTCGCGACAAGTTAATTCAGTCAAAAACAGCAATAAGACCACGGCGGGCAAGGCCGAGATCACGACGGTTTTTTCACATAACGGAAGCTTTAATAAACCTTATCGAGGAGGGAGAAAGATGGACGCATTTAACGATCTGCAATCAGCAATGGACGTAGTATTTGGCCTGAAAAAGCCGGACGGAAGAGCTAAACATTTTAAGACTCTTCCTGACCTTTATGGTTACTACACAGGCGATGAAAGCGCTATGGGTGTTTTTAATCCAAGAGGATTGCCTGAAGAGTTGAGGGCCAGTATGGCCATTACTTCAAGCTCCTTTCCCAAAGCCCTGGCCAACACCTTAAACAGGTTTTTATCTGCTGGCTATAGCAAGATCAACTATTTTGAAAATGCCTTGATCAGCCAGAAAGGCCCCGCCAGCCACTTGCATCAAGGAAGGTTTGTTGAGCTTGGATGTTGGCCTGATCTGCCTGATATCGATCCTGAAGCTGAAGATTATCCGGAAATGGAAGAGCTTACAGAGGCTGAAAACGCTTTTGATTTGCTTCAGAAGGGCACTGCCATACCGATATCCCGCATGGTTGTTATCAACAATGAGGTTGGGCTTATAAAAAAGTTAATGGACAGATCGGGGCTCGTGGCCAGAAAGACGCATGCGCGGTATGTCTGGAGCTTCTTTGTTGATAACTCTAATTGCAATGACGGCACGTCCTGGTTTACAGAAGCGCATGGGAATTTGGGGAGCGACTCGTTCAGCATTTCGGCTGTGACTGCGGTTATTACGGCCCTGGCCAGCATGACCGAGCCAGGTCCATCGACTGACAAGATCGGGCTGGACCTCTCTAACTTTAAATGGCATTTGGCCGTGCCTATATCCATGTGGGATGACGCGGCTAAGCTGAATCAGTCTAAAAGTTACTATACGTCTAATGATCTGACCGCGAAAGAGCCAAACCCCTGGTACAGGCTTTTTGGAGCAAATAATGAACGGATCGCCACGCCGCCTTTCCTGACCAGCGATACTGATTGGGGTGTCATTCGTAATCCTGAAGAAGTTCCCATTGTGGAGATGCAATACTTAAACGGCCAGGAAGAGCCGGAAATCTACTTCGAGCAAAGCCCCTTGTCAGACAAGGCCATATCCGGGGACTGGTTTGGGCTTAAAATCAGGCATGAATACGCGGGGGCCGTTAGCGATTACCGTGGTGCCTATAAATCCACCCCGTAGGCTGTCGGCGAACGGCGTAAACTCTTTTTGGTCACCTTTAAAATGAAGATTAGGGAATCATAAAATGGCCAGGAAACTGAAACTGGAGCTGATCGTAGACGACAAGGGATCGGTCAAGGTCAAGCAGTTCGGCGATAAAACCGAGAGCGAACTGAAAGGCGTTGGCCGGGCAATGGATCGGCTCGACAAGAAAACCAAGGCGAGCGCCGGGCACTGGAAAAGCCTGATCGCTGTTGTCGGCGGCTTTATGGCAATTAGTAAAATCAAGTCGTGGGCCAGCGAATGGATTGAATACGCGGGCGCACAGCAGCAGGCCACCGCCGGGATGGAACAGTCCATGCGAAGCATGGGCCGGTATTCACCGGAGCTGAAAGCGCAGCTTTTAAGCGTCGCCAGCGCCCTTCAGGAAGTGACCACGTTCGGAGACGAGGCTACCATTGAAGGCCAGAAGTTCCTTCTCACGTACAAAAATATCACGGACGATCTGCTGCCCAGAACGTCAGCCATCATGCTGGACCTGGCCGCCCTCATGGGCGGCGACACCAGGCAGGCGGCCAACATGCTGGGCAAGGCTTCAATGGGCCTGTCCGGCGAACTCCGCCGCGTCGGTATCACCATCGATGAGGACATCGCCAAATCAAATGATTTCGCGGCCATTTTAGGCGAGATTGAAAAGCAGGTCGGAGGGCAGGCTCAGGCCCTGGCTCAAACCGGGTACGGCGGATTGAAACAGCTTGGCAACCTCGCCGGCGACGCCAAGGAAAAACTGGGTGACCTGATTCTGCTGGTCATGGACGCCGGGGTCTTTGATGAGCTGAAAAAACAGTTAAAAGATATCAACGAGGACCTGGAGTCCTGGATCGAAAACAATGACGACCTGATCGCGCAGAAAGTTCCCGAGTACATTGATGCCATCAAGGACAGCGCGTCCGGCTTATACGATGTTCTTGTAGAAATAAAACCCCTGGTCAGCTTCATGGCCGAGCACTGGGAAGTTTTTGCCGGGGCGTATATTGGTAGCAAGTTCGGGAAGGTGGGCGCAATAATTGGAGCTGGAACAGGATATGCCGCTAAATTATACGGAGAATACGAAAAAGAGAAAGAAGCATTTGCCATTCCAGAAAACCAACGAAAGGCCTTGAACCGTGAAATAAATGAAATCTTTGGTTATATGAAGCCTGGCATATCCGATAAGTCTTTTGAAAATTATAGAAAACGTGTTCATGACTTGATCGTGCAGCGTAATGAATTGCGTAAGGTTATGGAATTAGAAAATGCTGGAGAATTTCCAGTGGCCCGCCATTATACAACCATTTCCAAACCGGGCGGTTCCGGCGACAAAGGCGGCGGCACTGGAGGCGGCGGAGGTGGTGGAACTGTAAAAGACTGGGCCGACGAAATCAACCTGTGGGGCATGGAATGGGTTGACGCCGGGATCGCGATGGCGGCGGCGGACAAAGAAGCTAAAGGGCTGAATATAGATTTTTCCGGCCTTACCGCAGCAATTCAAAAACAAATCAAGCTTATGCAATATGAACTTTCGCCCGGTTACGCCAAATTCTTTAAGGGCGTTGAAAAAGGCCTGAAGGATACCATTGACGACTGGCAGGACTGGGCCGAGATGGGTGAAACCCTCACCAGGGACATGCTCTACGAAGTTCGCAACACCTTCTCAGATACCCTGTATTACGGCCTTAAAGGCGATTTTGACAGCATTGGTGACGCCTGGGAAGGTATGCTGGACAGCATGTTACGGTCGTCCATCGATATCTTTAGCCAGATCGCCATGTCCTACGCGGCTACCGGCCTGCTCAGCCTCATGGGCTTCAGAATGCCGGGAATGTCGTATCTGCCCGGCTTTGGATTGCCTTCCGGTCAGGGCGGCGGCACGGGCCTCGGCTCCACGGCGCTGACTGGCTATGGCCTCTATAGTTTACTGGGCGGGGGCGGCGGAGCCGCTACTCTGTCTGGCGGGGTAAGCGGCATCTCCGGCGCATACGCCGGAGCCAACCTTGTGGCCGGGGGAACCGGAGCCAGTACCGGCCTTTGGGCCTCTATCGCGCCTTACGCTCCTTACGCCGCTGGAGCGCTTGCGGGATGGTATCTTTTAGATCAAACAGGTATAGGAACCGCCTTGGTGGAGGGCTCCCAGGACATCCTCGAAGAAATCCCTCTGGTTGGCGGCGTGGCCAGTGACATTGTGGGCGGTATTGGAAATATTTTTGGTTTTGAAACCGGCACTCCCTTTGTGCC
>JAFDHD010000104.1 GCA_019308995.1 Deltaproteobacteria bacterium
AGCCCCCGGAATAACTTCTTGCGCCTACGGCGTGCACACAACTCTAACGAGTTGTATGCACCACCCCAAAAAGAGGTATTTAAGAAAACAGCAAGATTGTGTGGGGCACCCGGGCATTTTCTATTCTGGCGAAAATTTCTAAAAGAGACGGGTGAAGATTTTTCCCCAAGCGGTCATTTTTCTTTCAGTTGACCTCAAGCCGCCGTATATGTGTATAAGCGGCCAAAGTTCGGTCCTTCTCACGGCTGACCAGGGTGATGTTCAAGGATTTGGCGGCCTCGATCGCCAGGGTGGTGGGGTTGGAGAAGCAGAGGAAGAGCGGGATGCCCGCCCGGGCCGTTTTGAGAATCATCTCCAGACTCGCCCGTCCGCTGAGCACCACAAACTTATCATGAAAATGCACATTTTTTTGGAGGCAGTAACCGATAACCTTGTCGAGCGCGTTATGCCGGCCCACATCCTCAAAACAGCAGATAAATGAGCCGTCAGACTCATACATGGCCGCAGCGTGTACTCCCTGTGTCTGTTCATACAGAGGCTGGCGCTGTCTCAGATCGGTCAGCAGATCAGTCAAGGTTTCCCACAGAAAGTGCTGCTGACTGCCTACACGCCTGATACCCCGGCCGACCTGATCCAGGTTTTCCTTGCCGCAAAGTCCGCAGCTCGAAAGAGAAAGGGATAGTCGTTCGGGCAAGGTCTTTCGGTTCTCCAAGCCCGGGAGTTTCACATGGGCCTCAAGTCCATTCATCCCGAGTAGCCCTGGTCCTTTTTTGATTGCCAGGCTGGCAATCTGGGAAGGAGTATCAATCAACCCTTCTGTATAAAGAAAACCGACCACCAGTTCCTGTTCCTGTCCCGGCGTCTGCATGAGCAGGCTGAATGGCAGATCATTGATGATGATTTCCAGAGCAGTCTCTTCAGCCAGGTAACGGAGGCGGTGATGGACCATGCCATCACGGAAATTCTCATGACGGATCTGCCGGGATGGGCTCATATCCTTGGCTTTCTCACTCATATAAATGTAGTGTACTTCAAGGAGAATCATTTTGCCAGGACTATACATTAGAATATAATTCAGGGGCTTGGCCTGCAAATCCGTTTTTCTAAAAGTCAGCCCAGACCCCTTTACCTTGACACACCTGGGGGGCTAAGTTATTTTTTTAGGCCTGAGCCGTTAAGGAGGTTGAAGTGAAGAAAGGGAAAACCGGGGCCCTCAGCCAGAGGGAAAAAAGTATTATCTATGAGTTGTCCGGCGACATCAATACCGGCGCCAGGCCATTTAAGGACCTGGGCCAGCGGCTCGGCCTGTCTGAGGAGGAGGTTCTGGAGACGATTCGCGGGCTAAAGGATAAGGGGCATCTCCGGAGATTTGGGGCCACGCTCAGACACCAGCTCTCAGGATTTACAGCCAACGCCATGGTCGCCTGGAAGGTTGAAGCCGCCCGCGTTGACGAGGTGGGCGAGGTCTTGGCTTCTTTTCAGGAGGTGACTCATTGTTATCACCGCCCCAGCGTGCCCGGCTGGCCGTATAACCTGTACACCATGATCCATGGCAGTTCAGAAGAAGATTGTCGAGCCCTGGCCAGGCGCATGGCTGAGGCGGCTCTTGTCTCTGAATATGATCTTCTGTTCAGCCACGAAGAGCGTAAAAAAACTTCAATGAGGTATTTTGAATGAGCTATGTAATTTCTCAAAATCTTTTCCAGAAAGCTCAAAATGTCATCCCGGGCGGGGTCAACAGTCCGGTGCGGGCCTGCCGGTCGGTGGGGGCCGATCCTTTATTCATTGCCCGAGGCCAGGGCGCCAGAATTTGGGACGCAGACGGTCGAAGTTACATTGATTACGTTGGCTCATGGGGACCGTTGATTCTGGGCCACGCCCACCCGGCCGTATCCAAGGCGCTGACAGAAGCCCTTCTCCTGGGGACTAGTTTTGGCGCGCCGACTGAAGCCGAAGTCAGATTAGCCGGTCTCCTGGTCGAATGTCTGCCTTCCGTGGAAATGGTTCGGTTGGTTAATTCTGGTACCGAGGCAACCATGACCGCGGTTCGTCTGGCCCGGGGCGTGACCGGCCGTCCCTGTATTATCAAGTTTGACGGCTGTTATCATGGCCATGCCGACAGCCTGCTGGTGGCGGCGGGGTCGGGAGTGGCCACGCTGGGCATTCCTGGCAGTCCTGGTGTGCCTGAAGACCTGGCGCGGCTGACCATTTCCCTGCCTTATAACGACCTGGCGCCGGTCAGGAAGGCCTTCCAGGCCTTTGACGATCAAATCGCGGCCATTATCGTCGAGCCTGTAGCCGGGAATATGGGGCTGGTTTTGCCTCACGATGAATTCCTGCCCGGGTGTGCTGAACTGGCCAAGGAACATGGGGCGCTTTTTATCCTGGATGAGGTCATTACCGGTTTTCGGCTTGGCTTGAGCGGGGCCCAGGGGCTTTATGGCCTGGAGCCGGACCTGACCTGCCTGGGCAAAATCATCGGAGGCGGGCTGCCAGTGGGGGCTCTTGGCGGCAAGAAAAATATAATGTCTCATCTGGCCCCAGAAGGCGATATCTATCAGGCCGGAACCTTGTCCGGAAATCCTTTGGCTGTAGCGGCGGGTCTGGCGACCATCGAGACCCTGAAGACCGACCCCTCGATATATGAGCGGCTTGAAGGGCTATGCGCCGCTTTGGCTTCAGGATTGCTGAAAGAGGCCAAAAAGGCGGGATTAGCCGTGACCGGACATCAAATCGGTTCCATGTCCTGCCTCTTTTTCAACCCTGGCCCGGTGATTGATTATGCCTCGGCCTCCAAATCTAACCTGAACTTATTTGCCCAATTTTACAGAAATTTTCGAGAATCTGGAGTCTATCTGGCGCCATCCCAATTTGAAACAACCTTTGTCTCTGCCGCACATACCGAGGCCGATATTGACCAGACCCTGGCAGCCGCGCCGGCCGTCTTTAAACATCTTAAGTAATTTCGAGGCGGTTAGCTGGATATGATGTATGAACGATAAAAAAAGTTGACTTCACCCTGGGCCATATGTTAGGCCTATGTGACAGATTGCACGAGCGGCAGCGAAGAGTTTCCTTTACGCTCTTAGGTATTTGAATTTATTTTAATAATAACCGCAGAGCATTTGAAGTGGCTGAGAGGGCCACGCGAACTGCAAGGGGAATTTCAAGTTTTTTTACTTTTTATTCATTGAGTTGTGGATAAAATAACAAATTATCAAAATTAAATCATCGGGGCATTTGCGGTCCCCCCGAGGGTTCGAATGCGGAGCGGGACCAGGCAATCTATCAAGCTTTTAGCTTTGGTCAGCACCATGGGAATCTCCATGGTCTTGGCCACGTTTATTGGCCTGGGATTTGGTTATTTTTTAGATAATCGTGTTTTTAATACATCCCCCTGGTTCACTCTCATATTTTTAGTTATTGGAATCATTGCCGGGTTCAGGAATATTTATATCATTGCCAAGAGGGCGGAACGAATAATGTCAGAGGATTCAAATGACTGACGGCTACCAGCCTCTGTTCAAGATAAAGCCGGTAAGCTGGATCGTCATGGCGGCGCTGACCATCGTTTCCTCTATTTATTTCCCCTTAGATGTAGCGATCGGGGTGTTGGCTGGCGGCCTGTTGGTCGTTGCAAACCTTTATTTTTTCCACCGTGTTCTGGCCAAGGCGTTAAAGCCTGGCTCAAAGGTCACTCCCAAGGGTGTTCTTTTGAATTATTACCTGCTTTTTTTAGTCACGGTACTGATTATATTTATCTTGATTTCCCAACACCTGCTGAGCGGTTTAGGTTTGATACTGGGTCTTTCCACCTTTATCATAAGCATTTTTGCCGTGCTTATCCAGGAGATGGGCTCGGTTCTTTTTAGAAAAATTATCAAGGAGACGGGTTGATTTATGGAGCATCCGATTCTCTTTCTGACACTCCTTTTCGAGGCGATAGGTCTGGGTGATTTTGCCCATCATTATCCTCACGTCCTTTACTCATGGCTGGTTATTATTGTGTTCGTCATCGTCTGCCGGCTGGCTACCCTCAGCATCAAGCTCGTTCCGGGCAATGCCCAGAACGTTTTTGAGGTGATCATCGAGAGCATTGAAAATTTCCAGGTGGAAATAATGGGTGAGGAAGGTCGAAGTTATTTCCCTCTTATCGCGACCCTCTTTATTTACATCCTGACCTCGAATCTGCTCGGCCTGATACCCGGTTTCTTATCACCAACAGCGAATATTAACACCACGCTTTCATGCGCTCTGGTGGTCTTTACGGCGACTCATTACGCCGGCATTAGAAACCATGGGATTAAATATATCAAGCATTTTACCGGGACAATGTGGCCTCTGGCCCCTTTGATGCTGCCCATCGAAATCATCGGGCATCTCTCCCGGGTGCTCTCACTGACCCTGCGTTTATTTGGCAACATCATGGGCGAGGATCTGGTTCTGGCCATCCTTCTGCTCCTGGCAGGCAAATTTTTTGCACCCCTGCCCATGATGTTTATGGCCATCTTCACCAGCGCCATACAGGCCTTTATCTTCATGCTGCTGGCGATGATGTATATCGGCGCCGCCCTCGAGGAAGCGCACTAATTGGCTTAAAGCCCTGAAGTTCAGGGATCAAAAAGAAGGCAGAAAATGTAAGGAGGAAAAAACACATGAAGAAGCTGACCCTAACCATCATCTTATCTGTTCTGTTCGTCTTAGCGCTAGCAAGCTTCGCTATGGCTGAAGCCGATACCGAGGTTAAGGTTGCCGGTCTGAAGGTCTTCTTCGGGATTGTCACTGCGGCCGGTTTCGGCATTACCGCGGCCGCCATTGGCACCGGTCTGGCTCAAGGCATCTCCATCAAGGGCGCCGTGGAGGGCATAGCCCGTAATCCCGAGGCTTCCGGTAAGATCACCGTGACCATGCTCATCGGTCTGGCTATGATCGAATCACTGTGTATTTACGCACTGGTCATAGCCTTGATCCTGCTGTACGCCTACCCCATGTCAGGTCCGATCAAGACCTTGGTGGGAATGTAAAAAACCAGAAACCCTTGGGGTCGCTGCCAGGCCTGCCTTGACGGCGGCCCCAAATCCTCACGCTGACCACGCTCGGGCTAAGTTCTACTTTCAAGTGAAATTCTAACGAGGCTTAATGAAATTCACCAAGATTCCTGAAGCCACCATTACCAGGCTGTCCAACTACTCCCGTAACCTGGAGGACTTGCTCGGGGAAGACCTGAAGGTCATTTCCAGTGAAAAGCTGGCGGCACGCTGCGGGGTGAATTCTGCGCAGATACGAAAAGACCTGGCTTACTTCGGTGAATTCGGCGTGCGCGGGGTCGGTTATTATGTCCGCGATCTTCTTTTTGAGATAAAGAGGATTCTCGGCCTGAATAAAAAATGGAATCTTGGCCTGGTTGGGATTGGGAACCTGGGCTCAGCCCTGATCGTTCATGAAAATTTCCTTCGTCAAGGCTACCATTTCGTGGCCGCCTTTGATAACGACCCGATCAAGGTCGGCAAGAAGCTGCCTAACGGAATAAAGGTCGAGCATATTGATAACCTGTTCAAGGTTAAAAAGAGAGAAAACTTTGAGATCGGGGTTATATCCACCTCGGCCGGAACCGCTCAGGATATCGCCAATCGCTTTATTGAAGCCGATGTCCAGGCAATCTTAAATTTCGCTCCTGTCCAGATCAAAGTGCCTCCTGGTTTCCGTGTGGAAAACGTTGACTTCACAATCAAGCTTGATAATTTGGCCTACCATCTGACAGCCGAAGAAGATTAATACTCTTGTAAAGCCGGAGGCGGTTCTGAATCTTTATCCTGAAGGATCAGGGTAAAGAAGGAAGGATAAATCTATCGAAATCCCTGCCTCTTATCCTTTCTTTTTTTTAGGAAATCGTCCGGGTTCCGGACCGGTGGCCGGAGGCCCGGCAAAGGCCTGGGCAACCAGCATCCACTGAGCTGCAACATCCCCTTCAGTGGCAATATCCGTATCTGCAACATGACGCCGCTGACAGACCGCGAGACAGAAATCTTCGGCAGAACCGCGCACCACGTCCTGCGCCTTGTCCGGCCCCCAGGCCCATAGCTCACCCGAAGGGCTGGTAAGCTCTACCCGAACCGGGTTTTTCGGCACGTCCATCTTTCGGTTTGAGAAGCTCCATCCAAAGGTCGTTACCCCCAGATGGACGATATGGCGGAGACGATCGGATGGGGTGCGATAAGCCCCCAAGGCATCCACAACATCCTGCCCGTGGGCCCAGGTCTCCATGAGCCGGGCGGTCGCAAAAGACTTAGCGCTCATGGTCGGTCCATACCAAGGCAGCCGAAATTTTGGGTCAAGGGACTTAAGCGCTTCAAGAAGAAGGTTCCTTTCCTGCCGCCACCACTCCAAGAGCTCAGTTTTGCTCATGCTTTGGGCAGGTTTTAAAGGCTGCTCAATAAAGCCCTTAAGGTCTTTCATAATCTCATTCAGATGCTGGGCAAACGCCTCCGGGTCAACTGCCGCAAGCCGCGCCCGATCGTCAAAATATGCCACATGGCTAATTTCGTCCTTGACCCTCCATCCTGCAAATGGGGTCATCGTGTTCCACCCGGTTGCATCAAGATCAGCCACAAGCGTATCCAAAGACTCATGCTCCGCGGCAAGATCCCTGCATATCTCTTTCATTTTTTATTCTCCAGGCGCAACGCTATTTCTGGTAAAAGCACATCATAATTTTTAACAAGCCTCCATGCCCGTCACTTGGCGATGACGTTCTCTGGCAGCTTCCGGGTCAGAATGTCCACCGCCTCCTCGACCATATCCTCAAGAACCTGGCCCGCGGGTTTGATCTCTTTGATAAGCCCTGACACCTGTCCGGCAAACCCGCCCACGTACTCATACTTCTCGGCTTCATGAAAGCTGGCCAGGAGGGCTGAAGAGATCAGAACCTGAGTCGGAAAGGGAAGTGACTCGAGGCCGGAGTCATCCCAGATGTCATGAAAACGATTGTAGCTGGCCCTGGCTGTCTTGCCGGTGTATGCGCGGCTGACCCGGGTGTCTTCATCGGTGGATTCGATGATGCGCCTCTTGCTTACTTCATGCGCGCCTCCTTCATTCGTGACCAGGAAACGGGTTCCGACCCAGACGCCGATACAGCCCATGGCCAGGGCTGCGGCCAGGCCTCGACCGTCGCCAATCCCGCCGGCGGCTAAAATCGGGACAGGCCCTGCCGCATCAATAACTTGAGGAATAAGGGCCAGGGTGCCGATTCTGCCTGTGTGGCCGCCTGCTTCGTGTCCTTGAGCTACGAGTAGGTCAATGCCTGTTTGAGCCATGCGCTTTGCGTTTTTCACGTTTCCGGTAATGGCCAGAACCTTGGTTCCGACGTCATGGGCGTCTTCGACCATGAAGCCCGGACTTCCGAGCCCGGCGCAAAATAAAGGAATTTTTTCCTCAAGGCAGACCTGAATCGCCTTTTGGGGCATCGTGATGGTGGTGTTCCTGTTGATCATGAGCTCCATGTCAGGAAGCCCCATTTCCTGGTATATTTTTTCAACCCATTCCCGGTGCGCCTTCGGTATTCCCTGCAGAATCGCGCTGAAAGATATTTTTTGAGTGGCGTCTTCCTCAGAAGCATCCTCATCACTCGGTTTGCCATAAACATATTTGGGCAGCAGCATATCCACTCCGAATGGCTTGTCTGTCTGAGCCTTGATTTCTCGAATATGCTCCCTGAGTTCGTCTATGGTGTAAGCGGCGGCTCCGAGAACTCCGCAGCCGCCCGCCTCTGAAACGGCGACTACGAGTTCCACAGGGGCGCCGGGTTGCTCCCCGAGGAGTGCAGGCCCCATCCCGGCGCTTAAGATAGGATACTCAATGTGGAGCATGTCACAAAGCTTTGTTCTTAGAGTCCTTTTACCCATAACTAGCCCTCCTTTTATTAATGAATGAACATTCTACTGGTTGAGATTATAGAGTAGTTGCCCGCGTTAAAAACCTAAACTTCACTTCGGGCGCTGTTCTTCGTAATTAGATGACTAAAGACATATAAGAACCCGTTTCAAAATTGTCTATTCATCCTCGTCTTCTTCGGGCATTAGCCTGGTTATGAACCCGGTATCGAAGCTCCCCTCCTTAAAACTGGAATCATCCATGATTTTGAGATGGAGGGGTATGGTGGTTTTAAGAGGCTTTATTTTGAATTCCTCCAGCGCTCTTTTCATAATACGGATAGCGCCTTCTCTGGTGAGATCATACGTGATGAGTTTGCCAATCAAGGAGTCGTAAAAAATGGGCAGCTCGTAACCCTGATAAAGATGGGTGTCCAGCCTGACGCCAAACCCTCCCGGCGGATGGTATTCCTCAACGACTCCAGGAGACGGCAGGAAGTTTCTCTCAGGATCTTCGGCATTGATGCGGCATTCGATAGCCCAGCCTTTGAGATTCAGGTCGGTGAAGGAGTACGCCAGCTTCTCACCCGATGAGAGTCTGATTTGTTCTTTGATCAGGTCTACCCCGGTTACCAATTCTGTGACCGGATGCTCAACCTGGATGCGGGCATTGATTTCCATGAAATAATAATTACCGTCTTCATCTACCAGAAATTCCACGGTGCCGGCATTGAAATACTTAACGGCTTTAGCCGCGGTGACGGCTGCGTTTCCCATCGTGGTCCTTAATTCAGTCGTCAGCATTGGGGATGGCGATTCTTCGATGAGTTTCTGGTACCGCCTTTGAATGGTGCACTCCCGCTCGCCCAGGTGGGTAATGGAGCCAAACCTGTCGGCCAGCACCTGGAACTCTATGTGCCGCGGCCTGATGATGTACTTTTCCAGATAGAGCTCGTCATTCCCAAAGGCGGCGCGGGCCTCCATTTTTGCCACCGGGAATTCTTCGCTGAGCATTTCTTCACGCTCACAAACCCGGATGCCTCGACCGCCGCCGCCGCCCGAGGCCTTGATCATGACGGGGTAGCCTAGCGCCTGCCCCAAATCCATGGCCGCTTCGATGGTGTCAATGCCTTTCGGAGTGCTTGGGATAATCGGCACACCGGCGGCTCTCACGATCTCCTTGGCCGTGATCTTGTCTCCGGCCAGCTTAAGGTTTTCAGGGGTCGGGCCGATAAAAACTAAACCCTGGCTTTCGCACTCTCTAGCAAATTCCTGATTTTCTGCCAGGTATCCATACCCCGGGTGTATGGCCTCTGCCTCTGTCTCTTTGGCAGCATTAACGATATTTTCTATACTTAAATAACTTTTGGCGCTGACCGCCGGGCCGATACATATTCTTTCATCCGCCAGCCTGGTATGCAGACAGTTGGTGTCCGCTTCGGAATAAACCGCTACACTTCCTATTCCCAGTTCTTTACAGGCTCGAATGACTCTAAGTGCAATTTCACCCCTGTTGGCGATAAGTATCTTTGAAAAGGTCATCTAATAAGCCTTTAATAAGCCTTCATTCTTAATCGGCTTCTATAACGAACATGAGATCGTCGTCCTTCAATGGGGTTTCATTTTCAACCGTGATCTCCAGTATCTTTCCATTGACCGGGGATTTGACCTTCTGAAAAACCTTCATCGTTTCCAAGAGAGCTATGATCTGTTTTTTCTTTACCAGGTCCCCTTCCTCCACATAAGAAGGCTCATCAGGGGACGGTTTTCTATAGAATATACCCGCCATCGGCGCTCTGATTTCAACCCTTTTTGTGTGCTTCGCTGCTTCCGCCATTTTGAACCCTACCTCCTGTCAACCGGGCATCATTATTAGGAATTTTTGCTTAAGTGCACGGACTATACGTTTTATTTGACCGCATGTCAAGCTTGGCTTCAAGCCTCCGATGAAACGCTTTTCCATAAATCAATGAGTAGCATTGACCTTAATCGCGCCGGATAATAACGATACTCTTTTTAATCTGAAAAACAGGCAGTTAAACTGCTCTTCCTTTATAACCTTTGCTATGATATATAATTTGAAACATCTGGGGGCTCAACAACCAGCCGTATTCTGTGTGAATCTGCTTCGGCGGATCATAATTTTTTAAACCCATAGAATTCAAGGAGAAAAACGATATGGGCAAATGGATGGATGGCTATCTTGAGAGGCTTACCAAAAACTGGGAAGAAAACCTGGAAGGCGGCGGACAGGACCGCATCGAGATGCAGCACGGCCTGGGCAAGCTTACCGCCAGGGAAAGGATTGATTTGCTGGTTGACCCGGGCAGCTTTGAAGTGTTTGGCTCTTTGGTCCGGGACCCTTACACAAGGCTGGCCACGATACCCAAATCCAGCCCTTCCGACGGGGTGGTCATGGGACTGGCCAGGATAAACGGACGGCAGGTCATGGTCTACTCAACTGATTTTACGGTTATGTCAGGCTCGATCGGCGATCAGGGGGTCTGGAAAATCGCTGAACTGGTCCAGATGGCGGGGCAGGAGCAAATACCAATTATCGGCATAATAGACTCAGCCGGGTCACGGTTGACATTCAAAGGCGGTTTTGCCGGGCTGTACGGCATGGGCAGGCTGGTGAGGAACTACTGCCTTTATTCTGGAGTGATTCCGCAGATAACCCTGCTGTTGGGGCCTTGCACCGGTCCGATGGCTCAGATTCCGGCTTTGTCAGATTTTTTAATCATGAACCAGAGTAACGGTTTCCTGTGGCTGGGAGGAGATATAGATTCAGACGACGCGGGGTTCGCTGCCTTTCACATGGAAAAGTCCGGCCAGTGTGATCTTATTGCCGAGAGCGATGAAGAGGCCATTGATCTAGCCAAACAGCTTTTCGATTTCATCCCTCAGAACTGCTGGGAAAAACCTGGAGTTATCGAGCCCACAGATGATCCGGATAGAAGAGAAGAAGCGCTCCTTGATGTGATGCCGGACAACCCAAAATTCACCTACGACATGCATGAAATTATTGATCTGATTATTGATAACGGAGAGTTCTTCGAATTGAAAGAAGACTTTGCCTCCCACCTTATCATCGGTTTTGCCCGGTTTGACGGTATGGTCACCGGTATTGCCGCGAGTAATCCGGATGAGTTAAGCGGTATCATGGAGCCTGACTCTTCAGACAAGTATGACAAGTTCCTCATGTTTCTCGACGCGTTCGATATTCCGCTCTTAACTGTGTCTGACACTACGGCCTATCCGCCTGGAGATAAATGGGAAAGGATGGGCGTTATCCGGCACGGGGCCAAGAATCTACACGGATACTCACATTTGACCAATCCTAAAGTCACCTTAGTCCTGAGACGGTCATACGGTGGATCGAACATCACCATGGGATGCAGCAAGATGGGTCCGGATTTTATTTTTGGATGGCCCACGGTGGAGTTTGCCCCCACC
>JAFDHD010000105.1 GCA_019308995.1 Deltaproteobacteria bacterium
GGAACTACCAAAGACCCCTATCTGGAGGTAACGCTAAGCGGCGCCACCACTCTGATCGTTGATGATGGCTCCCACGCCCACAGCGCCGAAAGCCCCAGCCTCACACAACTCCATAACCTGGCAGTTCAAGAGGCGGAACATGTTCATAGTGCGGAAAACGTCAACCTCTTCAGGATTGTAATCCTGACGGTCAGCGGCGGGACTCACAGTCATATTGTGGATGGTATCACTCTATCCCAGATCCACCATCTTTTTGTCGCTAATACTTACCATGTTCATTTATCAGACAAGATTGTATTTCCCGGGGAAAAGATCACCGAGACTTCGATAGAGAGCCTGTCCATGTCAAGGGAGGTTGAAGGCTTAACCGGCTCAATGAGTTTAGAGACTCTGTCCGCACTACGGACCATAGAATCCAAATAAAGGAGACCTGATCATGGGGAAAACCGTAAACGACGATGCCCTGGACGCGATGCTTGATTACATCGCGGACAATGGCGATAAACTGACGGTCTGCTCGACCGAACCGACGACCTATACTGAAGCTACCTCGACCTATAAGCTCGCCGACACTACGCTGACCAAAGGCGAAGGCAATGGCGATTACACTATCAGTGACGGCGACGCCAGCGGACGTAAGCTGACCGTGGCCGAGCAGGCTGATATTAACGTGGATACCTCTGGCGATGCCCAGCATATTGCAATCTGCGACAGCGTCAATTCCAAACTGCTTTATGTGACGACCTGCACCAGCCAGGCCCTGACTCAAGGCAACCAGGTCACGGTGCCAGCCTGGGATATTGAGGTTGCTGATCCAACCTGAGGCGGAGGGTGGACATGAAGACTGAAGTTATTTATCTGGGTCATGACAATACCGTTGACCTGCTGTTAAAATCCGGTGGCGCTGCTAAAGACCTGAGCGGAGTGACCAAGATTACGGCCGCGTTCGGGGACACACTGATTCAGTCAACTGAACCTGCTAACGGCTCAATCACCTGGGCTCAAGAAGGTTACGACACAGGCGAAATCCGCCTGGACCTCGGAGGCCAGTCCATCCCGCCCGGAATATACAGCGTGCCTATCGTGATCTATGACACCGCTAATCCCGATGGTATCGTCTGGGGTCTGGCGCCGATCCGGATACAGCCCGAGGTCGAAGAGCTCCAGTTTTTCCTGAGCATATATGATCTGAAACTGGAGCTGGGGATCGAGCTTAACAACACCGAACAGGATGCCAGACTGGCTCTTATGGTCAGGATGGTTCAGGATCTTTGGGAGGAGCTGACCAACAGAAAGTGGGCCAGTCAGGATTACACCGAGATTCACGATAACCTGGATGGCCATGCCACGAAGCTCTTTCTTAAAAACTACCCTGTATCTGAAATTGAATCCATCAAGGTGGATCACGAGCGAAAATGGGGCAGCGACATTCAGGCGGTGAGCTTGGATCATTACAGCCTCGACCCTGAAACCGGAATGATCTACCTGGATATTGCTCTTTCTAAAGGCAGACGGAACATTCAGGTCAAATATACGGCAGGCTATGATCCAGACGAGTTGCCAGCTTCCATTACACAGGTCATGATCCGGCAGGCCTGCCACTGGTACAGGCAGGCTAAGAGCGCCTCTTACAACACCACCAGCTTATCTCAACCTGACGGCGGGTCAGTAAGCCACGCCCTGAATCTGCTCAAAGACGGCCTGCTGCCTGAATTTACATCCGCCGCGGCTCACCACGGGAGACTCCCGATATGAAGCTCAAAATAGAAGATGAGAAATTCGATTCACTTAAGCAGGGATTTAAAAGAGACGTCACGGCCCGGCCCGGTCTCATTATTAAAGCCCTGGAGCACGGCGCATCGGCTGTTCTTCAGCAGGCCAAAAAGAACGTTTCCGGTCCGGTGCTGAGTTTAAGAACCGGCCGGCTTCGTCGAAGTATCATGGCGGGCAGGGCGCTCAAGCAGGGCGACACATTTTCGATCTGGGTGGGAAACAGGCTTAAGAGCGGCTCCCAGGGCGTCAATTACGGGGCAGTCTGGGAATTCGGCTCTGGGCCGGCGGTGATCAGACCGATCAGGGCCAGAGCGCTCAGATGGTTCGGCCCGGGGGGACGGCCAATCTTTGCTTCCATGGTGCGCCGGCCGGCTCAAGCGCCCCGGCCGTGGCTCGGCCCTGCGGTAAAAGATAATATTTTAAAGATCGAAGATCTTCTTGACGGGGTTTACAGCCATGAACAGGCTTAAGGCAATCGTCGAGGCGGTAGTGGCGCAGCTCCAGGAGATAGACGGTGGGACTCATTACAACTTCTCACTCTTAAGCGGCCAGATTATCCAGGGGTATATCGGCCATGACCAGGCGCACAGATACCCAAGCGTCTGCGTCATCGGGGCAAGTCTGGACGGCTCTGATTTCGCTGACCAGAGAAGCCGTAATGCGCCGTTCACCGTGGAGCTCCTGGGCTATGTTCAAAAGGAACAGGACGCGCTCAGCGAAGCTCTAAAATTCGCTTCAGATATCGAGACCGCGATATTTACTGACGAGACTCTGGGCGGATTGATCTGGGGCCTTTCCACCCGTCTGGAGGTCAGCGCCTTGAATAACAGCTCCTTTGGAGGGGTCTTCGTAGAAATCAAAGGCATGACCCTTAAAGAAAAACCATGAGGGCGAAGGAACCTTTTTGAGGCAAAAAGGGCTCCCCTGGTCCAATGGATCAAGCATCAAGGAACAAAGAAACGTGATTTTTTAAAAGATTTTAAGAGGGATTTGAAAGCACCTTTTTCAAAACATTTATTATAACAAGAATTGACATTAATTGAGAGGTTAAAAAATGGCGGATTGGATAACAGGGCGAGAAATTGTTTTGGCGGTTAAGAAAGCTGCGACCTGGCGGACTGCCGTCTCGGTGGGGTCTGGCGACGGCCTTCTTATTAGCAGGGAGTCTATTGGGGCCAAGGCGCCCAGTTTTATAAATGACACTTCACTGGGTTTACCAGAAATCAGCCGGACGATCCAGGTGGCTGAATCTGTGACCGGATCAAGCATTGAAGGCCTTTTTCGTTTTGAAGGCTGGGATGTGCCTCTGGCCCTGGCTCTGGGTACGGCTGGTACGCCCAGCAACATAGAAGGGACGGCTTACAGCAACACCTATAGCGTTGCGGATAGCCTGGCCGGTTTGTTTGCTACTCTAGCCATGAAAAAGGCGAACACATCCAAAGGCATCTGGGAGATCCCCTCGGCCAAGATTACGGGCTTGACCATCCAGGGGCGTATTGGTGAGCTGGTGAGAATAACCATTAACCTGATGGGCAACAAGATCGAGATCGCAAATCCTCAGAACGATGATCTTTCATCCGTAACATACCCCTCAGGCATGACCAAGGATACGGTCGTGCGCATGGACAGTCAGTTCAAGGCGCGGATGAACGCGCAGGACGGGTCCGCTTTATCTGACTCGGACAAAATTTATCCCAGTGAGTTCGAGCTGATTTATGACAGGCCGTTCGAGGAGCAGTTCGAAGCTGGCTACAGTGACATGAGCGAGCCGGTTCAGAGTGACTTTGCCCATGCAGCCATCAGACTCACCTTTGACAAGTACAACATTGACTCATTTACTTCAGCCATAGCCGGTGAGGCGGACCAGAAGATGGATTTAACCTTTGTCGGACCTACGATCACGGAGTCAACAAAATACACCTTTCGTGTGGATTTGCCCAAGGTGACCTGGCAGTCGGCGGCAGCCGATGTCAGCGGCCCGGGTCCGATCAAACACGCAGTCGAAGGCAGGCTGCTGAAGACCGGGTCCGCGCCGGCGGGTATGTCCGGTGTTCTGGGCCCTGTTTCCTTCTATGTCATCAACGAGCGAGATCAAAGCCCGCTGGCTTGATAACGCCGTCATGGAGATTTGAGGAAGATGGAGATGATTCTGGAATTGATATCAGGCTGCTTTCAAAAGGGGTCATCAGGCCCGGCATGGTTTATTTGAGAGCGGCCTTGCCTTTCTCAGGAACTGATCGTCTTCTTAATTTAGTAACTTGAAAAAGGGGGTCGAAATGAAAGGGATATCACTGGCGTTAAAACCATGCCCGGTCTGGTTCGGTGCGGATGACGAAATCTTCGATACGACCGAGCTGTCTGTGGCCTTTAACCGGGAAGAGCGCGCGGCTCTGAGGTTCCTGATCCGGCCGACTTCAAGGCAGATGGTTCAGGAAATGATGGACAAGCATACCTCGAGAAAGAGAGTCAGCCGCGTGATCAATGGCCGTCAGGATTATATTGAGGAAGACGAACTCAATCAGGCCGCTTTTGTAGATGACATGACCGATTTGATCATGCTCGACTGGGAAGGCTTGCTTGATGAGGACAATAATCCTGTGCCTTGCACCCGGGAGAATAAACTGGCCCTATCCAATGCCTACCCCAAACTCGGCACGGCCATCCTCGAGGCTGCCAACTGGGCCATGACCCGTCATGAGCAGATGAAAGAGGAATCTGAAAAAAACTTGCCCAGTATGCCGGGTGGTTCTTCCGCCGGCAGCGGGATATAGAGGCCGGGCGTGATGTGTCCTGTTCAGGGTGCGAGCTGCTTCGGAAAATGGGCGCCAGGCGGCCGGGCTGTGAAGAGTGCGGCCGGGTGGAGCTGGATGAAATCGGGCGGCTCATATGGAGCTTATTCTGCCTGTACTCGGAGTCACTGGTCGTGGTGAGCGGCCCTGGCGGCTTTACGATCAACGTTTTGACTCTTAATCTTTTGGTCCATGAATACGGATTTCCAGACAAGCTGCTGATGCTCAGATGCATCCAGTCTATCGCCAGGGAAGCCATGAAACAGGAGCTGAAACAAACCGATGGTCAGAGATCGTGAACTGAAATTCGTCCTCAAGGTTAAGGACGATGGATCGGCCGCATTGAGAAAGGTCAGTCAGGAGTTTGACAGCCTGGCTCAGGCTGAGGAGCTGGCCCAAAGCGCATCTAAAGAGTTAGGCCGGTCATTTGATTTCCTTGAGCGGCAGGTTGATACCTTGACCGGCGGCTTCAAGTCGCTCGACCGCGTCATGCAAGGATCTAAAATCTCCTTGAGTGATTTTGAAAAAGGAGTTCGAACCGGCCTTAAAGAGTCAATTGAAGACATGTCCGACTGGGCTCGCGCCGGGGAGAGGCTGGCGGTTAGCATGACGCATAACATGGCCTCAGCCTTCGATGACACGCTGTTTGCGGTACTGAAAGGTGATTTCGACGAAGTCGGGCAGGTCTGGCAGTATACTCTGGACAGTATGCTTCGGGCCTTCACCGGCTTTGTGGCTCAGGTGGCGGCGGCCTGGACCATATCAAACCTGACCACAAGTCTCGGCTGGCCTAATATAGCTATTCCAGGCCTGGGAGCGCCTGGCAGTGAAGGCATGGCCCTTTGGGGAACGGCGCTCGGCGGATACGGCGCTTACAACCTTCTGGCTGGACATGGTGCTGCCGCCGCTGGCGGGCTTGCGCCCGGGATGCTGGCCTTTGAAGCGAGCGCCGGGCCTGGGATGTTAGCCTCTGCCAACGTTGGCCTTGCCACGGCCGAGGGGGGTTTGCTGTCCTCGGTCGGAGCTATTGCTCCCTATGCCTTGGCCGCCTTAGCCGCCCAACAGCTGCTTAAGCATACCGGGCTTGGTACACAGATATTCAGCGGCGTTTCCGATCTGGCAGGCAACATCCCCATCATCGGCGGTCTCGCGGGTGACATCGTCAGCGGCATTGGAAGCTTTTTAGGCTTCCAGCGCGGCGTCTCTTATGTTCCGGAAACCACACCAGCCATTATCCATAAAGGCGAACGGGTCTTGAGCGCTGAACACAACGAGAGGCTTATCCGGGCGGTCGAGTCTGGGGGTGGGGGAATTGTCATCCAAGGGCCCCTTATCAACGTGGAAGGCGCCTTAATAGCAAACGAGGCCGCTCTGGAGCGGTTTGCCGAAGAGATTGACGTCAGGCTTAAAACATTGGCTGAGAGGAGATTCTGATGGGGCGGTTTCGCTTCCTTTTTGACAATCTGATTAGCGATGAAGACATGATCACAGTCTCGTCTTTAACAGATGGCATGGTGTCCCTCCCGATTAAGGGAAGCACCTCCAGTTCAGGCCCTTACGGCCGGGCCTCCATGGACACAACCGGGGATTATTCCGGACAGGTTGACCGGGAATACGTTGTCGAAATTGATAGTGTTTCTTCAGGCTATGAGATCGGCCAGGCCACTTTTAAATGGTCTGATAACGGGGGCTCAACCTGGAACCAGCAGGGCATTACCACGACCGCTTCATACTATACGCTGAATCATAACGTACAGATCAAATGGACCGGCGCTACAGGCCACGACTTTGAACTGGGAGACAGGTGGACCTTTATCGCCTTCAATAACTTCAGCGCAGGCCGGATGATAGACTGCGATCGCGATACGCGCTACCGGTCAGCATCCTCAGCCCTGGGAAGCGAGCTGGTCACAAATGGAACCTTTGACAGCAATATAAACGGCTGGAATAATAGCGGCAGCAATCCATACGAGACTCTTGAATGGCAGAGCGGCAAGCTCCATGCCGTCAATACCAGCGGCATGGGCGTGGGCGGTTCAGATGATAATATCTCCGTCGTTTCGGGGAATCTTTATAAAATTTCCTTTGATATCAATGTATCCTCCGGAGAAAGTCCTCTCATCGTTATGAAATCATCATTGGGTGGCACGCAACGTTTCAACATGGGCACCTGCGGCACCGGCTCGCATACCTTTTACTGGACCCCGACTATTACAGAGAACGTGGCCTTTCAATTTCAGGATTCACTGGCCTCTGATTTCACCCTGGACAATGTTTCGGTTAAAAAAGTCCCGACCACTATCAATATTGATTTAGGCTCGGCTCAGGAAGTCAAGTCTCTCATTCTTTATGACCACAACCTGACCAGCTCCGCAGTGATCACCCTCAAGGGAGACGCGGGCGCAGATTGGAATGATCCTGATTTTAAAGAAACAATGTCCTGGAACACGGATAAGATACTTCACTACCTCGGCGCTGGCACAACGAAGCGGCACTGGCGCATTGAAATTGACGATCACGACAACCCGGACGGTTATGTCGAAATCGGTGAACTATACCTCGGGACCTTTCTCGAACCTTCAAAGAATGTGGCCATGGGATATGGACGCTCACTTGACTTTCTTCATTCAGCGTCACAAACCTCCTTTGGAGTTAATAAAAAGCGATTTTATAATTTAAGGCGATCCTGGAAGTTTCAATATCATTTACTTGAGAGTGAAGACCTTGATGATCTGATCAACATGATTGAAGCCATTACTGACCGGTCAACCGGGCAGATGCGGCCGGTTTACTTTAATCAGGACCCTGACGCTGCGAGCGAATTTTACCTGGCTGAAATAAACAACCTGCCTCAATCAGTCCCGTTCAATGACCTCACGAGTGTTGAAATCAGCTTAAGAGAGGTTATGCGCAGTGTATAACGTCACGCTCGACTGGCACAACAGGCTTAAACAGGGAGAAATTCCCCTGCCTTATATTCTCATTGCCACGAACATGGGAACCCATGCCTATGGAAGCAAGGAACTATCCAGGCTGCTTTTGAATCAGGTTGATAATCTCCTTACTCATTCCGCCAGAGTCAAATCGTTTGGAGCGCCCCTAAGGACGATCAATCCTCTGTATAGTAACCTGCTGACCTCATTCACGACCAAACAGCTGTCTCATCTGTCCGTAATCCTGAGTAATGATGATAATGCGGTTACCAGGGTCATGATAGATTCTCCATTCCTGGGAGGCGCCTTAAGTCTTTATCTAGGCTTTGAAGGCGACGATTTGGAGGGTCATCTGGCCGCGTTTTCCGGCCTGATCAGCAAAATAAAAGTAAGCACTTCAGAAGTTATCATTGAGGCAAACGAAGGCTGAGCGATGTCCGTTTATGAAACAGATTTAAACAAAATATTTAAACCGCGCCGCGCCTCGGCTTTTGACCATCCCCTCAACGAGAATGACATCCTGCCGATCGTTTATGGCGATTTGACGGTAAGCTCCGGCGTTCAAGGAGGCAACTGGGTTCTGCCTTGTATTGACACTGTGAATCATGGTTACTGCTTTGCCGACCACCCGGTTCTGTCCGTGGCCAATGGAAACAGTGTCTCGATCTACGCGGACGGTGAGCTGGTTTCCTCCCAGGATTACGTCTTTGATGAAGATGATTCTAATTACGGCTCCATAGCCACCGTTCTGTTTACGGATGACCAGGGTAGCAAACAGGTAAGCGCCCGGGGGAAAGGCAAGGTTGATCCAGACTACTCTCAGAACCTGCTCACAAACCTGGTTGATATTGTCGAGGATTTTCTGACTGACGAGAATAATTATAATGCGGAAATTTTTGAATCTCTCTCAAAAGTCAAGGCCAGGAGCGATTTTGAGAGTAAGTCCTATCAGGCCGCCGGGGTGATTGACCATGAAATCAATGTCTGGTCTTTGCTTCAGCAGATGATGGGTTCTTTCCTGGGGTCTGTCTACAAGAATTCAGCCGGGAAGCTGGTGCTTGAAATTGACATCGGCCAATGCCCGAATTCCCAGGTTTCGATCATTCCGATTTCAGGCATTGAGTTCAAATCGGCTGAACAGCGTCTTGACGATGTGGTGAACAACGTCACCGTGAAATACAAATACAACCTTGTAGTTCGAGACTTCATTTCCGAGACAGTGAAATCAGACGCCTTATCGAACGAATTATTTGGCGACAGGGCACTTGCCCTTTCTCTGTACTGGTGCGTGCATCAGGCATCGGCGACTGAAGTGGCGGAGATCCTGCTCGCTAAATTCAAGCATCCGACCTGGCGCATCTCCTTTCAGGACTTGAGCTTTAAGAGGGCTCATCTTGATGTGGGCGATTTTGTGGCTGCTACCTTTCCTTACCTGTACGGGACGGATAAAAATCCCATGATCAATCAGGTTTGCAAGATTGTGGAGGTCCGTCCTGATGTCAACCAGGGACAGGTTGAATTTACCGTCCTGGATACCGGAGATTACATGCTTGACCAGAACGAAAACCGGGATATGACCCACTACTAATGAGAAGATAAGAATGAGTGAAGACGTATCCCCATGGGCCTGGGCGACCAAGATTCCTTTCGCACTGATGCTGGCTGTTCTGTCCGCCGTCATTTTTTTCGCGCAGCTTGATTCAGACCGGAGACACCTGGCCGCGCAGGTCATGAAAATGGAGGCCAAGCAGACGGCTCATGTCGAGGAAATCACCAAGCTGACTGAACAGATGAAAGGCATTGACAGAAGGCTCGAGCGCATGGAGCAGACCCAGGACAAGATTTTAGGCCTGCTCATGAACAGTAAAAAGCCTCTGCCTTGATCTAAAAACCGAGCATCCGGAGACCGGTCCAAATCCTTGAACAGCCGTATGCTTTATAGCGGAGTATAAGAAATGGCGAACAGGCCAGAAATAATCGTCATCCACCACAGCGCCGGATATGATCACCCGGTCATTGATAACTGGGAAGGCATCCGAACCTTTCACAAGGATGTTCGCGGCTTTCGGGACATCGGCTATCATTACGGTATCGAACTGGTCAACCGAAGACCGGTGGTCAGACACGGGCGGCAGCCCTATGAGAGCGGGGCGCATGCCCCTGGCTCCAACAGCAGGAGCCTGGGCATCTGCGTGCTCGGGGACTATTCGGAAAGGCCGCCGGACAACGAAACCCTGCTCGTGCTCCTGGACCTGGTCTGGTCCCTGATGTTGGCCTTTAATATTCCGGCTGACCAAGTCTTCGGTCATTGGGAGGTCATGCGGCCGGGATACACCGAGTGTCCTGGAGCGACCTTCCCTCTGGCTGAAATAAAGCGCTGGATCGTTTCAACCCATTTATTGAGAAGCGCTTGAGAGTGGTGTTTCATATTTGTGCGGGTTTTTCCAGGGGGGAACTTTTTGGTAAAAAGTTCCCCCCAGACCCCCTTCAAAAATTTTCAACAATTAGGAGATACAAACTAGATGGGAATTATTAGCAAGCTCTTGGGTCCAGGCGTGGGTGAGATAGCCGAAGGCGTGGCCTCGGTCATTGATCGCTTCGTCGAGACGGATGAGGAACGAAAGGCGGCTGACCTTCTACTGCTTAAGGCCAGGCAGGAACCGGACAAATGGCAGGCCGAAATCAATAAAATAGAGGCCGGTCATCGGAGTCTGTTCGTGGCCGGATGGCGGCCTTTCATCGGGTGGGTCTGCGGTCTGGGGCTGGCCTGGAAGTTCGCCTTGAGTCCCATTTGTCTTTATGTTTTATCCCTGGCCGGGTTATCAGCGCCTGTGCCTGATATCCAGGCCGGGGAGTTAATCCCGCTCGTCATGGCCCTCTTGGGCCTCGGCAGCATCAGGTCGTGGGAGAAGGCAAGGGGACTGACGAGATAAGGATTCATTTTAGTTATTTTTTATTGAGTTTTTAGGAGGATGTTCCCCAAGAAGAATTCTCCCTTACCCCTTGAACTTGACCTTTAGCTTTCTTATTTTAGGCTCTTCTCCATATTAGTTGATGATAATTTGATCTGGTCGATAGATTTTTTGCATCATTTAAATAAGTTACGTTCATACAGGTGATTTGCTTATTAGTAAACACTTGGATTTTTAAAAAGAACTTTATGAAACCAGCGCGTCGACCGGATCGGCGGTGCGCCGAGAATGGGCTTTACAACTGGCTCGTCGGAGGTGCATCGCCGCAGACGGGCAGAGCGCTGGTAAAAATACTCTCTAAATAGATTTGGGAAGCTAAAGAATGAAAATATTTGTATTATTAATAAGTTATGCACTAACACAATGCGCCCTCTTAAACTAACTTGCCAACTCTTTTGGAGAAGAACCT
>JAFDHD010000106.1 GCA_019308995.1 Deltaproteobacteria bacterium
GGGAATCATGGTCTCACCTTCGGGAGTACGAAGTATATGGCAGCGGCACGACCTGGAAACCTTCAAGAAAAGGCTGAAGCGCCTGGAGGAAAAAGCGGCCAAGGAGGGGATCGTCTTCATTGAAGTCTAGTTGGTGACTTTAAAGCGGGCTCAAAAGGAAAAGGAAAGCGATCCGAACGAGATTGAAACCCACCATCCCGGATACCTGGTCTCCCAAAATACCATGTACGTGGGGTATTTGAAGGGTGTGGGGCGCATTTATCAGCAGACAGTCATTGACACCTACTCGTCAGTGGGCTTCGCCAAACTTTACGAGACAAAGGTCCCAATTACAGCTGCGGACTGCCTTAATGGCCAGGCGCTTCCCTTCTTTGAGAACCACGAGGTCCAGGTCCAGGATGTCCGGTTTCCAGGATTTATAGGCGTTTAAGGCCTCTTCACCGTCTGTTTCAAAGCGCTTCTCAAAGACTTCATCGTCCAGCGCGTTGTCATAGAAGATCCGGGTCGTCTTGTCGTCTTCGGTGATCAGGATTTTAAGCTTGGACATCATGCCCTCCTTATATTTTCCCATGTTCCAGGGTCAAAATAATCCCTTCACCTGCAAACCTGCCCGAAAGGGGTGTAAAAATTAAATGGCGGGCCTCTCCTGATATGCGGCGGTCTTCAAGTGTCTGAGACATCTCGCTGGAGATAGTGGACGATATTTTTTCTTCGGCCTCGGCCCCAAAGTAATCCTTAAGGTTTTTGCCTATCTGGATGTCTTCACCCTCAACCGACAAGGATTGCGCTTCATTATTAATTAGGACAATCATGCCGTCAGGGCTGATGCCCATAATCGGTACGGGCAGGTCTGTCAGAATGGCCCGCGAGAGTTCCAGGGCCTGGTTTTGAATCTCAAGTTCCTTGGTTCTCTTTTGAACCATGTCTTCCAGGTTTTCATTCATTTTTTTCAACTGCTGGTTTTGTTCCAGGACTCTCTCGTGAAGCTGTTTATTGGATTGAATCAGGTCGTACTGCTGCAACGCCTGACGAACATCCATTATCAGGTTCTGATCATTCCACGGCTTTAAAATGAACTTGAAAATATGGCCCTGGTTGACGGATTCCATGATGGTGTCGAGGTCGGTAAAACCGGTCAGGACCATGCGAATCGTATCCGGATAATTTTCTCTGATCTCAGCCAGGAACTCGATGCCGCTCATAGTGGGCAGGCGATTGTCAGAGATCACGAGGTGCACGGGATTTTCCTGGAGGATCTTCAGGCCTTCCTCACCGGTCTCAGCCGTCAGAAAGCGGAAGTCTTCCCTCCTGAAGAGCCGCTTCAAGGAACGAAGGATGTTCTCTTCATCATCCACACATAAAACGGTATGCTTGTAGTCGTTCATTTTTTTCACCTTTTTTGCGGTTATTTCACGTCTTCCAAAAAGAAGGCGCAGGCCGATTCGATTTCATCTTCCAGGGCTGGAAACCAGTCTGAGACAGTGGTCAACTGCGGGTTCATAATCTTTGCCGCTTCAGGATGGACTTTTGAAAAAAGGTCAGCGTTCTCTAATCCCGTGCTTTTGGCGTTCACGATGATGTCGGCCACATGTACGATCACTAACAAATTAAAATTAGTAGCGTTTTCATTGAGGGCGTGGTGATAGGTGATGGTATCGGTCAGGGAGGCTGGCAGGTCCCATTTTTTTGTCAGATGCCCTCCGATCTGAGCGTGGGTGACGGGGGATGTCTTTTTTTCAGACTCATAAAAGGACAGGTTCTCCTCCTGTGTCAGCGCCCATATTTGGCCGAAAAGCTCTTTAAAATATTGGATCAAAACCACTTTCCCCACGTCGTGCAGAAGACCGGCCACAAAACAGTCGTCCGGGGGCTCGAGCCGGCTTTGTTCGGCCAGCCATCTGCTGGTCACGGCCACAGCCACGGAATGTTTCCAGAAATCCTTGATACTAAACCCTGGAAAGGTCTCCTTTCCCGAGAATGTGCCGATTACCGATATAGCGATGACAGCGTTTCGCACGGTGTTAAAGCCCAATAAAATCATAGCATGAGGGACGTTGGAGATATGAGACCGGACCCCGTAAAACGCGGAGTTGACCAGCCTTAAAATCTTGGAGACGATGGCCTGGTCCTTTTCTATGGTTTCACTCAACTCATTGATGGAGGTGTTATGGTCTTCCAGCATCCTGTTCACCTTGAGCGCCACGGTCGGCAGGGTGGGGATGTCTGAAATATCATCCAATTTTTTTAGAAACGTTTTTGTGTCCATGAAGCGCTCCTTTAAAATCAGTCCTTTGAATTAAACTCGACTTATTTAAAATGCTGATAGGTTTGACAACTCACACCTCACTTTTGATAGACATAGATGCGGTCAAGTACAGGGTCGGTTTTATCGAACTCTCTTAATTTACGAATATAGTTCTCGGTCAGGGTCGTGTTGTGAGGCAGGAGGAAGCGTCCGCTCGAGGCATAGAGCGGTCTTGTTAAGACCATGCCTTCCTTTAAACCGTCGAACGATATTTCTTTTTCTCCCGGGGGCGCCAGACCCTTGGTCTTTAAAAGGTTTAAAAAAACCTTTACAACATCAGGATCATATCGGGTAAAACTCTCTTTTTTCAGATGAAGAATCGCGGCCTCATTTAAGGCCTCCTCTTCTGTTAAACTTTTCTGGGTCATGCCGGTCGCCTTTGAAATCGCGCCAATGGCCTTGTCCAGGTCGGGTTTGAGGTTGACCATCCTGTCATAGGCGTCTGCTACGGCGATAATTTTCGCTCCTGTTGGTATGGCTTCCTCGGGCAGGTGATCCGGATAACCCTGGCCGTCGTTTCGTTCGTGATGAGCCCGAATTAATATCCCCACGTTGTCCAGTTTATTGATAAACCGAACCGTGGACTGTCCCTGCTCAGGATGGGTGCGAAAAAGGTCCTTCTCTTCCGGGCTCAATCTGTCCTCTTCTTGTTTCAAAAGCCTTGGACTGAAGCCAAGCTTGCCGATGTCATGCAGAAGGCCGGCGATTTCGATGTCAACGATCTCTTCCTCAGGCAGTTCAAGACTCTGGGCAATCTCACGCGAAAAAATGCTGACACGCCTTCCATGCCCGGCTAAATCAGGATTATGCATCTCCACCAGCGAGCCAAAAGCCCGGACAGTATTGTAAAGGCCTGTTTCGAGTTCCCTGTTTAACCCGGCCAGCTCTTTATTCTTGAGAACGATCTCCCTGGAACGCTCCTTTACCTTTTCTTCCAAATTTCTGTTGAGTTCGGCCAGCTCTTTATTCTGTTTTTTTGTCAGGGCCAAGAGCCGCTGGTTTTCCACTAGCAGTTCATACCGCTCAAGCTCTTCCCGGACCAGGCGCAGTAATTCCCCGTCATCCCAGGGCTTGGTAAGGTAGCGGTGAATCTCGCCCTTATTGACGGCGTCAATAATGGCGTTCATATCGGCGTGCCCGGTTAAAAGAATTCGGATGGCGTTGGGAAAGACCTCCTTGGCCTTTTCCAGGAATTCACTGCCAGTCATCTCTGGCATGCGCTGATCGGATATGATCAGGGAAAACGATTTCCCGGTTTCCTGGAGCAGCTTGAGTCCCTCCGCGCCGCTCGGCGCAGTGTGGATTTCATATTGCTCCTTGCGAAAGAGCCTCTGGAGCGATTTCGTTATGGACTCCTCATCATCCACAAAGAGAAGTCTATGCTTGTATTTTAGAGCCATGTTGACCCCCAAATGTTTTTTCATCTTGAATTTTAAAGAAGACTTCCAGGATTTCCGGATCAAACACCTGGCCGGAAAGCTCCCTCATTTCAATTAGCGCCTTTTCCTTTGGCCATGATTGTTTATAGGGTCGAGGGTGGGTCAAGGCGTCAAAGACATCGGCCACGGTCACGATTCTGGCAGATAAAGGGATGGCATTCCCTTCCAATCCATCGGGATATCCGGCGCCATCCCAGCTTTCGTGATGACTTCGGGCAATTTCACGCGCCGTTTTATAAAAAGCCTTGTCCCCTAAAATTTTTTCGCCGATGATAGTATGTGTCTTCATGACCGTCCATTCTTCTTCGTTCAGCGGGCCTGGCTTTCTCAGGATATTATCCGGGATGTGAATCTTGCCCACGTCATGCATGATGCTGAAAAAACTTATTTGCCTTGATTCCTCAACAGACATGCCGAGGCCTGTGCAGATATCACGAGTCAGGTCCTGAATCCGGTAGATATGTTCCCCGATATCGTCATCTCTGGCCTCAGCCGCTAAGCTCAGCATTACAATCCCTTCCTGAACCGCCTCCTCAAGCTCCATGGTTCTCTGGTGAACCAGGTCCTCAAGGTTTTCGTTGACAAGAATTAGCTGTTTGTTCTGCTCAGCAATCAATTTTTGAAGCCGCTTCTGTTCCAGGAGCAGGTTATAATGTTCAAAGGCCTTGGCAATTGTCCCTTTCAATTCATCGGACGACCATGGCTTGGTCAGGTAGGCGAAGATTTGCGAACGGATGATGGCCGCCCTGGCGTTTTCGAGACTGCCGTGGGCCGTAAGCAGGATGCTGACTACATCCGGTTTTTGTTTTTTGACCGTCTCGAGGAAAGTGACGCCATCCATGCCCGGCATCATCAGGTCAGACAGGACCACGCCAATGTCATGTTCGTTTATGAGGTCAAGGCCGGCTGAGCCTGAATGAGCCACATAGATGGCGTAGCCGTCAGGTCTGAACTCCCTTGTCAGGCTGCTGAGTATATTTGGCTCGTCATCCACAATTAGCAGGTTTTTATTCATCTGCCATTTACCATATCTCAAGGGAAGCTGGTATTGAGAACCGAATTATCCATCAGGAGCTATATCAGGCTTAGTTTGCAGGCTTATAGTAAAAGTTGTCCCTTTTCCCACTTCACTTTCCACCTCAATCGTGCCTTTATGCTGCTGGATAATGTTGTACGCGACATTCAATCCGAGGCCTGTGCCTTTGTTCACCTCCTTGGTCGTAAAAAACGGGTCGAATATCTTGGATAAAACCTGAGGCGATATACCTTTGCCTGTGTCGCTAATCCTGATCTCAACCTGCCCATTAGCGGCCCTGGTCGAAATTTTAATGGTGCCTTTTTTTTCGATAGCCTGGGCCGCATTGACCAAGATATTCATAAAAACCTGGTTCAAGCGCTGCGGATAACACATGACCAAAGGGATGTCACCAAGGTCTTTAATGACCTCTGCCTTGTATTTCAGCTCGTTCCAGACGATATTAAGGGTGCTTTCGATGCCCTGGTTGATATCAGCCTGTTCCAATTCTCCTTTGTCTATATGGGCAAAGTCCTTGAGGTCGGATACGATCTTTTCCACCCTTTTCGTGCCTTCAAGCGATTCCTCGATGACATTCTGATGGTCATCCTGGATAAAGTTAAGGTCAATCTCCTCCTTTATTTTTCTGACCTTTTCGAGAAGGCCCCGGATGGTTTCTTGCCCGCAATTCGCTATTCCCTTGCTTAGAGCTTCCTCTAAATATTCATACTGGTCTAGCAGTTTCCCTAAATCCTCCCGGTATTCGTTCATGGTCCCCAGGTTACTCTTGACGAACCCGACCGGATTGTTGATTTCATGGGCTACGCCTGCGGCCAGTTGTCCGATAGAGGCCATTTTTTCTGATTGCAAAAGCTGTGACTGGGTATTTTGAAGATCGGCCAGGGTTTTTTTCAATTCAGCGGTTCGTTCTTCGACCATCTTTTCAAGATTCTGGCTGTAGTTTTTTAGCTGCTGTTCAGCTTCTATCTTCTCGGTAATATCACTGGCATAACAGACCAAGGCGTTTTTACCATCATACAGTGTCCTCCCGGTGCTGATCTCGACAGGTATTTTTTTCCCTTTTTTATTGACGCCCCAGAATTGATAAGTTGATCGCAGATTATCTTCAGCCGGTCTTTCCGTGTATAATTTCCAAACTTTTTCGTAACTGTCAGGATGGATGATATCCTTTAAAGTCATTTGAAGAAGCTCTTCTCGGGTGTATCCAGATAGGTCAGCCACACCCTGATTAACATACTTGAAGACTCCTTTTCGCTCGCCCTCGTTCTGAATCACAGCGATACTGATTTTTGCCTTCGAGGCGGTGGCGATCAGGGTTCGATATCTTTCTTCGGATGATTCCAATTCTGCTGCGGCTGCTTTTAAGTTTGTTATCATCTGATTAAAGGCCTGGCCGAGAAGCCCGACTTCGTCTTTTGATTTGACCGTCACAGTTTGATCCAGGTTGCCGCGCGATATAATCCTGGCCGACTCGGCCAGGCTGACAATGGGTCGGGAAATTGACTTGGAGAGGAAGAATGAGGCAATGACTGCCAGTAAAAGGATGAGGCTGCCCCAGGCCAGATTACGAACGATTAAGGCCCTGGTGGCCTGTCTGACCGACTGAAGGGACAGCCCCAGCACGACGTACCATCTTTCCTTTCCTATAGTGACAGGGCGCACCAGGAGTATGCCCTTTTCTTGTCGCTCCGGGAAAAAATGATTATCGAGCAGGGTTTCCTTATCAAAAAGGAGAGAGGCATCGAGTTTATCTCCATAATAGGCCTTATCATTAGCCAGATAGACCTCGCCGTCAGGCTTGACCACCTTGGCGAAAATCACCTCTTTTTTCTCACCCAGGGTGATTTCATGAAGCATCTTCTCCACAAAAGCCCAGTTTAGGGACCAGAAGGCGCTCTCAGTGCTGGAGGCAATATGGCTGACCATGTGTGTGCCTGTATGAACCAGTCCTTCGGTCAAGACCCTGGACTCGAGCCTGACGGCCAGATAGGTGCTTATCCCCACCGCGATAAAGACCACCAGCACTACACTGAGCATTAACTTGTGGAAGATGGAAATCTTAGCTTTTAATTCCACTTCCTCATTTTTATGCCTCATGGGACTGATCCCTTTAATCTAATCAGGCTAGACATCAACCCTTACGCCGAACTTTAAATCCAGGACCCTGGTTTGAGGGGCCTGTTTGCCCACCTGTTTCCTGAAGCCGTCGCTGGTCTGAACCAGGACCGGGAAGGTGCCATAGTGCTCCGGGATGACAATCTTTGGCCTGATGAGTTTGCAGGCAAAAGCCGCTTCATCAGGCCCCATGGTAAACACCCCGCCGATGGGCAGGATGGCTATGTCGGGCCTGTAAAAATCTCCAATAATGCTTTTCATGTCCCCCATCAAGGAAGTATCCCCGGAGTGATAAATCTTGAGACCGTTTTCAAATTCCATGATATAGCCCACGGCCTCTCCCACGAAATGGTTGGTCCCTTTAAATCCGGTCAGCTGTGCCCCGGCCGAATGAAAGGCCTCGACCATGGTGACCTTGACGCCGTCAAAATCTGCGGTGGCCCCTTTATTGCCCAGGGTAAAGGTCTGGCAGTTGGCCTCCGGGATCTCGGACTTGATGAAAAAGCTGAGTTCCCATGGAGCCACGACCTTTGGCTTGTATTCGGCAATAACGGCCTTGGCGTCACTCAACATGAAGTGATCCACGTGACCGTGCGTCCAGAGGATCAGGTCCACTGCGCTGAATCCCCCTTTTTTCCTGTACTTGCTGGGACATTTCGGGTTAGTGCTTATCCACGGGTCAAAAAGAATCTTTTTCCCTTGGCAGGAAGTAAACAGAAAACTGCCATGACCCAGCCATTCAACGCCGACCTTACCATCGCCAATGGGCTTCTTTTCAGCTCCATAGGCGGTGTCGTTCTTCAGAAAGCTGTAAAGACCGGCCGCTCCAATGAGAGCGCCTAAACCCTTGAAAAAATCCCTTCTTAAAATCGTCATTTTTTCCTCCTTTTCCCTTACTTTAGGTCGTAATTTATAATATGTGGCGCATATTAAATAATAAAATAAGTTAAAGAATTAGTCAATGAATTTCGTAGGTTATCCTTTCAAGGCTTAATGGGAACTACCTGTGACCGCCACGACAACTAAAAGAGCGGCTACATAAGCTGTTTTTGTTCATGCATCTTCTTCAACAGGGATTCTGATGGTAAAGGTGGTTCCTTTGCCCACCTCGCTTGCCACATCAATTGTGCCTTTGTGTTTTTGAATAATGTTGTGGGCCACGTTCAGGCCCAGGCCTGTGCCTTTGTTCACCTCCTTGGTCGTAAAAAACGGGTCGAATATCTTGGAGAGGCTTTCTTTGGGAATGCCTGATCCTGTATCGCTAATTTCAATCTCGATTGCCCCGTCAAGGGCCCGCGTCACGATCCTGATCTCCCCCTTCTTTTCTATGGCCTGGGCCGCGTTAACCAGCAGGTTCATGAAGACCTGATTAAGCTGCTGAGGGTAGCACTCTATATAAGGCAGATCTCCATACTCTTTGGTGACAGTGGCTTTATATTTGAGTTCATTCCAGACAACGTTCAGGGTTGATTCAAGGCATTTATTAATATCGGCGGACTCTAACTTATCCTTGCCTGGATGGGCGAAGTTCTTCAGATCACTTACAATTCGCCTGATCCTCTCGGTTCCCTCCTGGCTTTCCTTAATCAGGTTCGAGGCGTCGTCTAAGATAAAGTCAATGTCAATTTCAGTTTCGAGCGCGTCAAGGGCCTTGATCTGTTCTGAAAATACAGCCAGAGATTTCTCTTTCTCCATGAAGTCCTTCAGGCCTGTCATAAGGTCCCTGTATTGCCCGATGAGCCTGTTAACATCCTCCTGGTAGTCGGCCATGGCGTTCAGGTTGCTGCTTACGAAGCCGGTGGGGTTGTTCATTTCATGGGCCACGCCGGCGGCAAGCTGCCCGATGGAGGCCATCTTTTCAGACTGTATTATCTGGGCCTGAGTCTCTTTTAGCCTAATTACCGTCTGCTCCAATTCCTCATTGCTCTTGTGAAGCGCGGCTGTCCGCTCTGAGACAAGATGCTCCAGTCTTTCGCGGTAATCCCGGTTGTCAATTTCGAGCCGGCGGCGGTGCAAGGCGTTGCTGACACTGATGAGCACCATATTTGGATGAAACGGTTTAATAATGTATCCATAGACGCCTATTTCCAGGGTAGCCTCTGCAATCGAGGGATCGTCCACGACCGTGACCATGAGCGCGGCTGTATCCTCATGCTCGGCCAGGACGTACTGGATGAAGTCCAGCCCTGACTCTCCGGGCATCTTGATATCGGAAAGGACCAGTTCGAAATTCTGCTCTTTTAAACACTCGCGGGCTTCGGCGGCGTTGGCGGCCAGAGTACAGTCGTAACCATTTTTAGCGAGTATTTCCCCAAGCAGGCGCCGGATCGGCTCTTCATCGTCCACGATCAGGATTCTAGCCATTGTTTTCCTCCTGTAAGTGCCTCACAGCCCTGCCTGCCATCCAAACCTTTGTTCTTTAAAAAGCGTCAGGCAGGTGTCCGCTACCACAGGGTCGTAAAGGAAACCTTTTTTTTCCGAGATTTCCTCCAGGGCCTTATCCTCACCCAGGGCCGGCCGGTAAGGCCGGTGAGAGGCCATGGCCTCAACAACATCAGCCACGGCCAGGATACGCGCTTCGAGCAGAATTTCTTTACCGGGCAGTCCTTGCGGATATCCGGAGCCATCCATTCTTTCGTGATGCTGAAGCACGATTGGCGCAACCTCCCATGGAAAATCTATCCCCTTCAGTATGTTGTAACTAACCTGTGAGTGATTCTTGATAAGGCTGAATTCCGCTTCGGATAACCGGCCGGGTTTATTGAGAATCTCAAAGGGTACAGATATCTTGCCGATATCATGAAGCAGCCCGGCTATGCGGATGCCGTCAATCTGCTCGGCTGGAAGGTCCATCTGATCTGCCATGGCACAGGCTAGCTGGGTCACGCGCCGTTGATGGCCCGAAGTATAGGGGTCCTTTATTTCGACCGTTGAGGTCAAAGCATGGACCGTTTGCTCTAAGGTTTTTTGCAATTTCTCGAAACTTTCTTGAAGCTCCTCAGCGGCCTGATTCCGCTCGGCCAAGAGAGCACGCTCTCTCAGAACGCGCTTTAATCTGACCAATAACTCCCTGGGAGTCACCGGTTTTTGCACGAAGTCACTTGCACCACTCTCCACGGCTTTCTCATAGGTCAAATCTTCCACAAAGCCGGTCATGACAATCACGTCAGAGTCGGATTCTTCTTTGACCCTCCTCATCAATTCAATGCCATCAAGGCCTGGCATTTTAACATCGGTTATGATTACATCCGCGCTATTCTTCTCCAGGATTTTAAGGGCTTCTTCACCGCTGCTGGCAGCCGAACATTCATAACCAATACCCTTGATCGTCTGATAGATTAATTTCCTGATGGCCTCATCGTCATCAACTACTATAATATGAGGGGAATCGGTTTCGCTTTCGTTTCGTTGCTTCATGTCTCTCTCCTATGATGGTTTGTCTACTCCAATTTCAGTTTTAGCATGCTTTCTCTGCTCATGTGTCCTTTTCATTATCTTGAGCCAGCACCTGCCGAATGATCCTGGCTAGCTGGTTTATGACGACCGGCTTCATGATCAGGGCCCTGACGCCCATCTCTTTTATCTTTTCGGCCGTGAGGCGTTCACTGAATCCGGTGCACAGGATAACCGGGATATCGGGCCGTATGCTCAGGAGTTCCTGGGCCAGCTTTTCGCCTGTCATCTGAGGCATGGTCTGGTCGGTGATCACCAGGTCAAATCCCTCAGGCTCTGCCTTAAAGACCTCAAGGGCTTCAAGACTGCTCGTTTTAGCCGTGACCTTATAGCCGAGGCGTTCAAGCAGTTGTGTGCCTGTGTCAACCAAGGCCTCCTCATCGTCCACGAAAAGGACCCTCTCATAG
>JAFDHD010000107.1 GCA_019308995.1 Deltaproteobacteria bacterium
ATGTAAACGATTCGAGTGTGAAGCTCGAAGATAAAACAAGCCTCCTTATAAGTATTTTAAAATTTGAAAGGTAATGGAATGAATATCAGGAAAGGTTTACCTGGAGGGCAGTATAAGCCTCTCTCCGAGGAAAAAATCAACAGAATACATCAGTCAGTTCTTCAAGTTTTTGAAGAAATCGGGGTTGAAGTAAATCACCCGAAAGCCCGGGAGCTCTTTCAACAGGCAGGAGCCGAACGGGTTGGCGATACCGATATCATGAGAATGAAATCTTCCCTTGTTGAGGACCTGATCAGCCGTGCTCCATCAATAATTACCCTGTGCGGCCGGGCGGAAGACGGGCTTCACGACCTGGAGCTTGGTGATCGGAACGTATACATGGGCACCGGCGGTACCGCTTTAAACGTACAGGATTCAGGGTGCGAAAATTCACGGAGAGCCGGGATAAGAGATATCGTGGATATGGCCCGCCTTGTTGATAAACTGGATAATATTCATTTTTACATGCTGAATGTTTATCCGCATGACATCCCCGAGGAGAGTGTGGATATTAACCGGTTCGCGGCGGCTCTGAATCATACCAGCAAGCACATAATGGGGGGTGTCTACACAGTTGAGGGTGTCAGGAACGTAATAAAAGCTGCGGAAATAATCGCCGGATCGCCTGATAAATTACGGGACCGGCCTTTCATCTCCATGGTGACCTGCGTCATCAGCCCTTTTAAACTGGATAAGACTTATGCCGAGCTTATCATGGAGGTTGCGGGGTCCGGGATCCCAGTGGTGGTGCCGGCAGAGCCTCTTTGTGGGGCTACTTCCCCGGTAACGCTGGCCGGCAGCCTGGTTATTCAGACCGTGGATACACTGGCCGGAGTGCTGCTGGCCCAACTGACCAATCCAGGTACTCCGGTCATCAACGGATCCGTAGCTTCCATTACCGATCTTCACGATATGAAGTACATATCCGGAGCCGTGGAAATGGGGTTGTTAAACGCGGCTGGCGCGCAGATGGCGCAATATTATGGCCTTCCATTTTATGCCACCGCCGGGATGTCTGACGCGAAAACGAATGACGTTCAGGCCGGGTATGAGTCTGCGATTACCAGTACCATGGTCGCTTTGGCCGGCGGCAATTTTATACATGATGCTGCAGGATTCCTTGAATTCTGCATGACCGCTTCGTACGACAAGTTGGTTATTGATAATGAAATTATAGGCATGGTCATGCGGGCTGTTGACGGCATCCGGGTTGACGATAATACGCTTGCCCTGGATGTAATCAGACAGGTGGGCCCGGGTGGGCATTTCGTTACCTCGCGTCATACCAGACGCAACATGCGCAAGGAAATATATCAACCTCAACTGAGCGACCGGGAAACCCGTACCTTATGGGAAAATGCCGGTAAAAAGAATGCTGCGGCAAGAGCTGCGGAAAAAGTAAGCGCGGTACTGACTCAACCTCGAGAACAATACATACCCATCGAGAGTAGGGAAAGGATAATGAGGGACATTTCAGGAATACACGAATCTATTATGGATCTAAAATAATGATTATTGTTGGCGAGAAAATAAACGCGAGCATACCGGCCGTTAAAAAAATTATCGAGTCCCGAGACCAGGAGGGGCTGTGCAGCCTGGCCCGGAAACAGGTTGATGCAGGTGCCCAGTATATAGACGTAAATGTAGCCACAGGGATCGGGGATCAGGAGACCGAGATTGAGGCCATGGAATGGGCGATTAATGTACTACAGGATGAGATAGAGACTCCGCTGTGCATTGACAGCGCTGATCCGTTTGTTATCGAGGCCGGCCTGAAAGCGCGGGGAAACCGCAAATCACTCATTAATTCTACCAACAATGAGAAAGAACGGCTGGAAAAAGTAGTGCCGCTGGCCGTGGAATACGATTCCCCGCTCATTGCCCTGGTCATGGGCGAGCAGGGAATACCTCAAACGGAAGGGGAGCGTATTGAAATCGCGGCTGAGATGGTTGGCTTCATGGAAAAGTCCGGGCTTAAGCTCGACCAGGTGTACTTTGATCCGTTGGTTATTCCCATCAGTACCGATAATACCCAGGCGCTTGTAACGCTTAATACGTTATCCAGGCTGAAAAACGAGTTTCCTTCCGCCAGTACGGTGATGGGTCTTTCCAATGTATCATACGGTCTGCCGGGACGCTCGGCCCTCAACGCCGGTTTTATGATTATGGCCATGCTTAAAGGCCTGGACGCGGCTGTGATGGATCCCCTTGACCAGGGACTCATGAATTCGGTGAAAATAGCGAATGCACTTCTAGGCAGAGACCGCTACTGCCGCAGGTATTTAAGAGCCTTTCGGAAATAATAAACATAAGGAGAATGATTTGCCTGAGGATTTTAGAGAAGGTGTTCTGGTTAAGCCTTATGAAAGACTAAGCCAGGCGCAGATTGAATATTTACATCAAGCCTCGCTCGATATTCTAAATGAACCCGGTGTCTGGTGTTACAACGAACAGACCACTAAACTTTTAAAAAGTCACGGCGCAGCAGTAACTGAAGAGAAAGAGGGTAAATCGGTCGTATGGCGTATTTCCATACCATCCGGTTTAATCCAGGACGCCATTGAGAAGGTTCCATCTCAAGTTGTGCTTGGTGCACGGGATCCCGCCAATCGCCTGTTTCTGGATGCGCAGGTGCCACGTGTTTACTTTGGCTCCGGGTCGGAAGCCAACATCTGGCTTGAAACCGAACTCCAGGATATGGTCGGTGTTAACGACAGTTCGAGTTCCTACACGATGCCGGTTTATAAGGAGCTGAGAGGGACCACTGCCTTGCTGGGCAGGGCTGCGAGGATTTGTGAACAGCTCGAGCATCTTGATTTCTTTATCCGGCCTCTTAACATACAGGACCCGGAAATTACAACGGATAACCATGATGTAAATAAATTTTTCGCCTGCCTGAACAATATGACCAAGCACATTCAGGCCGGATTAACATCTTTGGAGAGGCTGGGCGATGTGATCAGCATGGCTGAAATCATTGCTGGCGGTTCTGAGCAGTTACGGGATAATCCAATTATTTCTTTTATTGCCTGTGTGTTTAAGAGTCCATTGCAGATCGTTGATGAAACCGCGGACAAAGTATTTGCCGTTGTGAAAGCCGGGCTGCCTCTGGTTATATCTTCTTCACCACAGGGCGGTTCGACCGCTCCGATCGAAGAAGCAGGCATGGTGACCCAAATAAACGCCGAGATACTTGCCGGTTTAACACTCACTCAATTGATAAAGGAAGGTGCACCGGTATTGTATGGCAGCGTTCCCGTCAGGTCCCGGATGGATGACTTGCATGACCTGTACGGGTGTCCGGAGTTTAATCAATACAATACATCCTGCGTGCAAATGGCCAGGTATTACAATATCCCCTGTTATTCTTCGGCCGGTGTAGGCGACGCGAATGTGCCGGGGATTCAGGCTACGTTTGAGAAACTGTTTACACACCTATATATGGCCATGAGCGGTGCCCAGTATATCCACTACGCCTTCGGGCTGTTAAACAGAACCAACAGTTTCTGTCCTGTACAGGCCGTTCTCGATAATGAGCAGATTGGTCTTGTAAAGCATTGCCTTCGTGTGCCGAAAATCAACGCTGACAGTATTGATGAGGCTCTCAAGATAGTAAATAAGGTTATGAACTCATCAAATAGGCTGTTTGCCCGGCATTCAAGAAAGGCCATGCACGCAGGCGATGTTTCAAATCCATATCAGTTTGAAGACCGGGGCATGCAGGACAACACGGTAAAACATGCACTCCAGTATATGGAAGAGATTGAAAGCAGGCCGGCTAGACATCTGGAGCCGGATATGGTGGAGCGAATATACGATAAAATCCCGGGCCTGATATAGGGTGGCAAAAGTTCAGCAAATTTTAATTGAGTTCAGTATTTTTTTGGAAAGGAAAAGAAATGGAATCAGAAAATATAATCCAGGAAATCGCCTTTAATGTTATCCAGGGCCGGTTGGAAGCTGAAGACGAGGGGTTTGATGAGGGTCTGGCCGGAAAACCCGGCGTTATTGAGTTGGTGGAACAGGCCATTGAGCAGAATGTAGATATTAAAGACATCATCCTGCATGGTCTGACTGAAGCAATGGATGTAGTGGGGAAAAAATTCAATGATAAGGAGTACCTGATACCGGATATGCTGGCTTCTGCAGAATGTGTCGGAGCGGCCATGGAAATCCTTCAGCCGTATCTGTTGGAAGCGGGTGTGGAGGAGAAGGAAAAATTTATCATAGCTACTGTTAAGGATGATCTCCATGATATCGGGAAGAATATCGTCTCCATTATGATTAAGGGCGCGGGTTTCGATGTTATTGATCTTGGTGCTGATGTCCCGGTAGAAGATATTGTTGCCGCGGTGAAAGAACATCAGGCACCTTTTCTGGGATTGTCCGCGCTGCTGACCACAACCATGCGTTCCATGGAAGATGTGATTAAAGGATTGAGCGAAGAAGGGCTTCGGGATCAGGTCAAAGTTCTTATCGGAGGTGCGCCGACTTCTCCGGAATTCGCGGATTCCATAGGGGCCGACGGTTACTGTCAGGATGCGTTTGAAGCCGTAGAAAAGCTGAAACAATTCAGCGCCGCTGGTTAATCGCTGGAGTAATTATGGTAGAAAAAGAAGCATACTCACAAGCTGCCGGAACCGGCAATTACGAGAAGCCAACGGGATTATTCGGTAAATATGATAATGCAAGACGTTACTGGGAAGATCAGATTACCGCTATTTTTCTGGCTCCGGCACTGGAGCAACTGGTATTACGTAAAAATAAGAACAATGAAAAATTACGCATACTGGACCTGGGATGCGGGAGCGGGGACGGGTATGAACTGCTCATGGGAGTTCGAAAATCAAAGTCCATGATTGCCGAGCCTTCCACCAATATTATTTCACCCGATATGCTTGAGGTTTATATAGGTGTGGATATTAACGAAGATCTTCTCGGGCAGGCTGAAGCATGCCACCGTCATAATTCTGATCTGGAATTTATATGTGCAGACATTTCAGAAGGATTACCCAGGTCTATTAGTGATCAGGAGCCTTTTGATGTCTATTTTACGTCCTATGGCACCCTCTCGCATTTTTATGATGATCAGAATGCAAAACTTATAGCCGACATCTTCAGACACGCGCCGCAGGATTCGATTTTTATGGGAGACTGGTTGGGCAGCCATTCATATGAGTGGCAGGATTTGTGGCTGAATGCACCTGATTCGGAACAGTTCATGGACTACCGGATTTCCTACATCTTTCCAGAAGAGGAACGTGGTCAGCACGAGATTTCAGCTTTTCCTCTCAAACTCATGACCCGGGACAAAATAAAACGGATTATGGATAAAGCGTCTCGGGAGTCTGAAGTGCAATTCAAAGCCCTTAAATTTTTTGACCGGTCCATCATCGTAGGTCGGCATACCGACACGGGAGACTATAATCCAAACTGTGTTCCATACCGCAAGCTTATTAATTCACTTTATGAGGTGAATAACCGCACTGATCTGAATGAATTGAAGTTTAAATATAGCTCGCACACGGGTTTCGAGGAACTAAATCGTTTCTTTGATGCCTTTTTTGCCCATTGTGCTGTACTGGTGAAACAGACCGTGGAAATGTTGAAAAGCTATGATGAACACAAAGCAATTATTGAAGATATTCATGTAAAAGAAAAATCACTTCTTAATCCGGTTAAGGATGCTATCCTGTCCATGCGCAGATTGATCTATCAGCATGAAAGCATTGAAAACGATGACTTTCGGGCCAATATGATTGAACCTCACCTTGCGTATCTATTGAGAAAAATTGAAATAGAACTTCAGCCCGGCACCGGAGTTGGCCATGGTTTAGTGGGCCTTTTTGAAATAAAAAAATAACCGGAAAAAACAGGAAAGAATGATATGTGCGGTATTGCCGGATGCATTGGCGTCAAAGACATAGCAACAATTAACCTAATGTTGGATGCGCTCCCGCATCGAGGGCCGAATGACCGGGGTATCCATGCCTTTGGTGAATTTGTTTTTGGCCATACCCGACTGTCGATTATTGATGTGGCCAAGGGACACCAACCGATCCTGGCAAATAACGGCAACAGCGGCATTATCTGTAATGGAGAGATTTATAATTTTCAGGCTATACGGGAACAACTCGCTACGAAATATCTCTTTACTACCAAGTCCGATTCAGAAGTAATCCTGCAACTGTACCAGGAAAAGGGACCGGCATGTGTTTGTGAACTGGACGGCATGTTTGCCTTTGCTCTTTATCATGGAAATAGTTTCATGCTGGCCCGCGATCCAATCGGTATCAAACCTCTCTATTACGGTTATAAGAACGACCATCTTTATTTCAGTTCAGAATTGGGGGCCATGAGTTTTTCAGGTGTGTCCGAGGTACATGAATTCCCCTGTGGACATTATTACACACCTGAGACAGGTTTCGTGCGTTACTACGAAGTCCCTCAACCCAGAGATTTTCACCTGACAGATATTGACCATGCCAGTAATCTCATACGGACCACGCTAATACAGTCAATAAGGAAAAGGCTGCTGGCAGACAAAGAAATCCATGTCGGCTCCTTTTGCAGCGGCGGCCTTGACAGCAGCCTCATTGCCGCCATTGCGGCGCGCGATATACCGAATCTGCATACATTTGCCGTTGGTATGAAGGACGGATCAGGCAGGGAGAGCGACGATCTGATTGCAGCCCGTATTGCCGCGGAGCATATCGGTTCAAATCATCACGAATACCTGATTACAGAAGCCGAATATTACGATGTCCTGCCTCATGTCATCAAAAAACTGGAGACATATGACCCGTCTCTCGTGCGTTGCGCCGTACCCTGTTATTTTACGTGTAAACTGGCGGCGGATTATGTCACGGTTGTTCTTACTGGTGAAGGGGCGGATATCACTACATGAAGCGATTTGCGCTGGATGAAATAAATCCTGAAGCCAGACGTCTTATTAAAGGTGTGCATAACATAAATCTTCAGCGTGCCGACCGTATGGGAATGCTGTTCAGTCTGGAATTACGTGTGCCGTTTTTTGATACGGACTTGATCGACCTGGGTATGAAAATAGCACCGCAGCTGAAAATCAGGGAAGAAAATAGTCAAAAAATCGAGAAATGGATTCTAAGAAAGGCTTTTACCGATACCGATTACCTGCCGGATGAGATTTTATGGCGGTATAAGGTCCAATATACTCAAGGAGCCGGGTGTGAGCAATTAGGAGAGATTCTTGCTGAAAATGAGATTTCAGACAGCGAATTCGAGCAAATAAAGGCCCAGAATCCAAACGCGGTTATCAACAGCAAGGAAGCAGCCTTTTATTATAAGATTTTCAGAAACTATCACCCGCAGGACTCGATTTTGAACTCTATCGATATCTGGACAGGCTTTGAATTCGACGAAGAACGAAGTAAAACCTCTGGAACAATACTTGGTACATAGGATGAACTGAGTAGACTCTGCATTCCTTAAGTATTTTCGATGATATTTTCAATAGAGTAAGCAATGAGGCTGGTAAATGGGAAACAAAAAATACATACATGGTTATTTCGGGAGGGATTATGAGTGGTTTTGCAGTCGGTTTCGGAAGGCCTGAAAAATCAAACATTGAAGCCATGTTTAACGTGATTAAACATCGAGGTCCTGATTATTCTGGTATCGAAACAACATCACGGGCCATCCTGGCTCAGAATTATCTAAAAGCCGATCATCCCGAAGAGCTCAGTTCTGGAAACATTCCTTTCCATAACCAGGCAAATTCTCAGGCACGGATCTGCTATGACGGTCAGATCGGTAACTGGGCGGAGTTGGCGAAAAGATTCGGCATTCAGGATGGGGCGCACCGGGAAGAACGGCTGCTGCTGAAGTTGTATGAATTGCACGGTCCCGGCATGCTCGATTACCTGGAAGATGCCTTATATGCATTCGTCATAGTGGATGATGACACACTTTTTGCCTCCCGGGACCCCCTGGGAATCAAAACGTTGTTCCTCGGAACGAAAAACCAGACCCTTTACCTGGCTTCTGAGATGAAATGCATAACTCAGATTACAGATCAGGTGTTCGAATTCCCGCCGGGGCATTCAATAAATGATGAAGGCACGATATCACAATTTTCAGCCTTGCCGACAAGTCCGCCACAGGAACACAATTTAAACGAAAGTCAGATGATTCAAGATGTAAGGTCTCTGATTGAGGAGAGTGTAAGAAGCCGGGTGGATTTTGCCTGGCCCACAGGAGGTTTGCTCAGTGGGGGTATAGATAGCAGTGTCATTAATTATCTGGCCACAAAGATCAATCGCGAAAATCATGGAGTTGGGGCCAGCCTGAAGACCTTTGCCTTGGGAATAACCGAAAGTGAGGATATCGAAATGGCCCGTCTGATGGCGGACTTTCTGGAAAGTGAACATCATGAGGTGATCGTCAGCCTTGAGCAGATGCTGGAGGTTCTTCCAGACGTAATCTATTATTTGGAATCGTTTGATCCCTCATTGGTGCGGAGCGCGGTGGCAAATTATATAATCTCCCAATACGCCAGGGAGAAAGGTGTAGAGGTGCTTCTATCCGGGGAAGGCGGGGACGAGGTGTTCTGCGGTTATCTATACTTGAAACAATATCCCACCTCGGAGCTTTTTACTCGACAAATGGAATGTCTTGGTTTTTTGCATAATAATGCATCGCTACGATTGGACCGTATGAATCAGGCAAACGGCATTCGTGTCGTCGCTCCCTTAATTTCAGGTAAACTGTTGAATTATGCCATGGCCATACCGTCTGAATATAAACAGAAACCTGAAAACGGCCAAAAAATCGAAAAATGGATCTTTCGTAAAGCCTTCGAATCTGAAATGCCGGAACAGATCATCTGGAGGCTGAAGCAGGAATTTTCCCAGGGCTCGGGGTCAGCTAGTATATTGCCCTCATATTTTGAAGAAATAGTCACAGATGAGGAATTTCTGGAAACGCAACAGAGATTCCCCATAGTTCGCAGTAAAGAAGAATATTATTATTTTAAGCTATTTACCAAATACTTCGGGGAAGGCAGCCCAGTAGAAACCGTCGGTCAATGGGTGGCTTTATAAAGCCCGCGCCTCTACCATTACGCAATTCACGGAAAAACGGCATCCGTTGGACCCCAAATCCGCGATTGAATTAGGCAAGTCAAAAAAAACCTTGTTGATATGGTAAGATAAGTCAAAACAAGCGAGAAGCAACCACACCAACAAGGTGAAGAGATGATGACACAAACAGTTCTTCCGTTCAAGTTAGAAATGACCAGGGACACGATTACGGCTCATGCGGGTTTAGCCCTGCTCGGCGAATTTATTGAGACATTAAAGCTTTCGGAGATATTGGATGATGGTTTGCCCGGTCCCGGCAGTGGGGTGGGTTACAGTCCCTCTCAATTTGTCTTGCCGCTTATTTTGATGCTTCACGGCGGTGGCCGTAGTCTGGAGGATTTGCGTCAAATTCGAGAGGATCAAGGTTTACGAGAGCTTCTGGAGATGAAAGAGATGCCGAGTTCGGATGCCACTGGTGATTGGCTGCGGCGGATGGGGGAGAGTGGTGAGGGTCTTAAAGGGCTTGAGTTGGTGAACCGTGAGTTAGTTAGGCGCGGGCAGGTCCATAATGATCGAACTGAATACACGCTGGATATTGATGCGACTCAGATCGTGGCGGAGAAGAAGGAGGCCCGGTGGACTTACAAAGGCGAGCGTGGTTACATGCCTATTGTTGGTCATTTAGCCGAGAGCGGGCTGGTGATTGGGGATGAGTTTCGAGCGGGCAACGAGTCTCCTGGGGCGCGGAATCTTGAGTTTATCAGGCATTGCGTGAACCAGATGCCTGTGGGCACTCGCATCGCCCATTTGCGATCAGACAGTGCGGCCTACCAGGCTGAGGTGATCAACTGGTGCGAAAGCCATAAGGTGAGTTTTGCTATTGGAGCGGATTTGGACCTGGCGGTGCTGGCGGCGATCAAATCGATTCCGGCGAAGGAGTGGAGGTCTTATCAAGACGGTCAGATTGCCGAGACGGTGCATAGTATGAACAAGACGGCTCAGGCGTTTCGGCTGGTAGTGATCCAGCGGCCGGTGCAAGGGGACCTGTTCAGCGCGGAGGATCCGAAGATGCGTTACACCGTGGTGGCCAGTAATCGGGAGGAGACGGCCGAAGAGACAATTAAATGGTACAATCAGCGTGGTGAGACGAGCGAGAACCGGATCAAGGAATTAAAGATTGGTTTTGGGATGGAACGGATGCCCTGTGGACAACTGGAAGCAAACGCCGTCTTTTTTCGGATTGGGGTCTTGGCTTATAATCTGTTCGTCTTGTTCAAGCTTCAAGCGTTGCCTGAGAGTTGGCGTAAACACCAAGTTCAGACGCTGCGCTGGCGATTCTATCAGACGGCCGGTAAAGTAATAAATCATGCCAGATCGATTATTTTGAAAGTGACTCGAAGGATGTTCAATCTGTTTGCCGAGGTGCGATCAAGATGCGGTGAGCTCGCCTGGGTCTAACTCGGGCTAAAAATAAACAGAAGGGGATAGACAAAGGGCAAGCAGGCTCGTGAGCGGTTAATTATGGCCTTTTTTCGCTGGTCCATCAATTAAGGCGGCTTCATCGTGCTGCTATACAAAAACATATCTTGAAAAGGCTCTAAATCGCCCCCAAAACTACTGCAAGGTACTTCTGTCAATTGTAATCGCGGATTTTGGG
>JAFDHD010000108.1 GCA_019308995.1 Deltaproteobacteria bacterium
GAAAAGGCATTCGCCAATCTCTACAAGGCCTATGGAAAGGATATATTGCTGCTTAAAAATCCTTTGGCCCCGGGGATCTACAAAGATAAGTATTGCAATATCACCATCGCCCTGTTTCATGAAATATTTAAACTGCCCAAACAGCAAAGTTGTCTGGTGTTGCGCTACATGTTCTCGAACATACAGGAAGGGGCGCAGTAAGGTTATTTCGATTTGTTGTGTTTTCAAACACGGACTCAATCGGTGTCCTGAAGTAACTGTCTACCTGAAAATGGACACTTTTATTAATTGACATCCGTCTCTGCCTTCCCGCTGAACAATTTCACCAATTTAATGACATTTCATCAAATCCTGGCAAGGATTTTAATCCAAATTATACCCTTTAACCTTCTTACTGTAAGCTTACTGTAAGCGAAGACGGTCTTCGGCCACCAGAGCCAGACGTCTTCATAGTTGTCGTACAAAACCTTTTCGAGTTCAAAATAGTAAAATGAATATAGGGAAAAGCTCCGTCTAGTCCCCTGATTTCAAGACCGCGCCCTGATGAGCCGAGGTGACGTTTTTAGAATACCAGGAAAGAATTCCTTTTTTATATTTCGACTCAGGCGCTTTCCATTTCGCAAGCCTTTGCCTTATTTCCCCTTCCGAAAGATCCGCGTTGAGGCTTTTTTTCCGCAGGTCGATTTCAATGATATCCCCATCGCGAACAATGGCCAAAGGACCACCCTCGGCCGCCTCTGGAGAGATATGGCCGACCAATAGCCCGTAATTAGTTCCACTGAACCGTCCATCCGTGATCATGGCACATGTTTCTCCCAATCCAAAGATCTGCAGGATGTGCCCGGGAAATGCCATTTCACGCATGCCCGGCCCGCCCCTTGGCCCTTCATATCGAATGACCAGGCACTGCCCCGGTTCGATTTCCTGATCGAGCATGGCGCCAATGGCTGCCTCCTCGCTTTCAAAGATTTTAGCGGGTCCTCTAAACGTATGCAGCTTGTCTTGCACGGCCGATTTTTTGACAATCGAACCGCGAGGGGATAAATTTCCTTTCAAAACAATCAGCCCCCCGTTCGGATTGATGGGATCATTCACGGGCCTGATCACTTCCCGATCATAAATGCTTACACTTTTAAGAGTATCACCGAGTCTTTTCCCATTGACGCCCATGACATCCAGAAACAGTGAGCGGCCTAGGTTTTTCATAACCGCCGGTATCCCGCCGGCTTCCTGTAAGGCGTTGATGGCACGAGGTCCGTTCGGTTTAATGGCGCAGGTTTGGGGGGTTTTTTCGCTCAACTCATCGAATATCTCCAAGGGTAATTCAATATTCAATTCATTGGCTATGGCGGGAAGATGAAGAAACCCGTTGGTTGATCCACCTATGGACAAAAGAACAGAGATCGCATTCTTAAAGGCGTCAACAGTCATTATTTTTGATGGAGTGATGTTATTCTCGATCATGTAACTCAGCCTTTCTCCGATCTCGAAGGCAAAATAGAACTGCTGGTCGCTCAGGGCCGGCAAAATGGCCGTGTAAGGTAAAGACATCCCCAAGGCCTCGGCCATACACTGCATGGTCATGGCCGTGCCCAGTTCCGGACAGGCCCCGGGGCCGGTAAATATCTCCTGAACTACCTTTTGGAGTTCTTTCTCTGATATTTTTCCGCCTTGCCAGGCGGCCACGAATTTTCCTATTTCGGGATAGGCAAATTCTTTTTCCTCTGGAAAAGCCTCACTGGTATAGCAGTACGGAAGCGCATATCCGCCGGGCATGACAATGGCCGGGATATCAGCCCGTGCCGCCGCCATTAACAAACCGGGTACGATTTTATCGCATGATCCAATCAGGACCAGGCCGTCCAGCAGGTTCACTTTGGCCATGATTTCTATGGATGCGGCGATAATCTCCCGGGCTGGAAGAATGTAGCGCATACCCTCGTGCGCCTCGGCCATGCCGTCACAGGGAGCGATGGTGTTGAATTCAAACGCCGTCAGGCCTGCTTTGGTAATCCCTTCCTTCACCTTGGCCGATATCTTATCGAGGTGGACATGGCCTGGATTGAGTTCGGTCCAGGTATTGGCGATTCCAACGAACGGTCTTTTCAGTTCGTCTTCCCGACGTCCGCACCCGTAGAGCAAAGGAGGTCTGATTACATTTTTTGCCAGGTCTTTAAACACGTCTGGGAGTTCATGTTTTTTGTTTGTCATGTCAGGTCACGCTCCTTTGTCCCTGCCGCTGAGTGAAAAAGGCATTAGTTAGGCGGAAAACAATCAATATCAGATTTTCGAGCATAATAATTCCTCACATCCCTTTGGATCAAGTAAAAAGCCGGTCATTACCCATACCCAAACACTGCCCGGTAATGATGGCTCAGCGGAAAAGCAGAAGCTATATGCACCCACCAACATTGTGAAGAAAGAGCAACTCCATGTAACTCCCCCCTTTTTTAAAGGGGGGTTGGGGGGATTTTTAAAATATCCTTTTTAGATCTCTGATAATCCTTCAATCAGGGCCATGACGCTTAGCCCCAGCACCTGGTGGTTATAACCTCCTTCCAGGAGGGCGAAGCATCCCCCGCCACAGCGCCTCGCTGCGACTCGAACCTTGCGGCCGATCTCCAGGTAGTCCGCTGTTCTTAACAGTCCGCCCCAATCCTCCTCATGGTTGTCGAACCCTGCCGAGATTCCAATCAGGTCTGCCTGACAGCGCTCCATGGCCTCGGTGATCTCATCCAGATAGGCCTCCCGACCGTGGGCCTCGACATTGTGGACAAAGGCAAAACTTCTATCTCTTAAGATATTGACCGTGCCATCCCCGAAGTGCAGATCAATATCCAGCACGTACGCGGTCTGGATTTTTTCTTTTCGTTTGAGGTGCTCCAGGGCGACGGCCATGTTGTTAAAATAGCAAAAGCCCCAGGATGAGTCCGCAGAGGCGTGATGCCCGGGCGGGCGGATAAGTCCAAAGGCAGGCTCGGTCAAGCCAAGCGTGGCGGCCTGGATAGCGCCTCCTGCGGCCAGGGCGGAAATTGGATAAAGGCCCAGACGCCGCACCCCGTCCACATGGGCCGTTGTATGCACGGCTGCGATATCATCTTCAGACGCGGGCTGAGCGGCCACGAACTCGGCCACAGGTTTAATCACCTCCACCACGGCTTCCATTCGTCCTTCAGCAGCCGCGGGATCAAACGTGTAAACCTGGTAGAAATCCTCATGAAAAATAATCTTCATGGGGTCCTCATTTCAATTTGAGCTGACTTATTTATCCAAATCCCAGGCGGCTCGTTCCTCGTCAAGAGGCGCATCAGTACACGCAGACTCTTTTCCAAACAGCATGCTCGCCCGCTGGCTGGTGTCATAAGGTTCCCAACTGCCCAGTCCCTCATGATTCGGATTGCCAGAACTGGCAAAGGCGATCCAGGCGTCCATCATCTGATCAGACAACCGCACGGCCTCAGGACCCGTACCGGCAAAACGCTCCTGCATGGGATGGTGCAGCGTGCCAAAAACAAAAGGCAGCTCCAGGGCGTGACAGGCGCCCAGGGCGCCGCGCATGGCCGGGGATTCCCAGGTGAACAGGTAAAGATAGGCGTCGCCGTGAGCTTCCGCCAGCCGGGTACAGGGAATGCGGAACCTGACGTCGCTGACCATGGCGTCGCAAATATCCACGTTGTCTATTGGAAGCCGGTGCGCGGCTCTTGAGCGTTTGTAAACCGCAACCATGTCGGCAGCGCTCGCCAGGGCGCCCGGGGGACGCAGTGTTTGAGCGATCTGTTCGAGTTCTTCATCCGAAATGGGCTTCACGTTTTTATGGTCTTTAAAGAGCTTCATTTCATCCCGGTTCGTGCCCGCCATCAGGGGTATGCCTTTCGCCTCTCCCTCCTTGACGGCTTCCCGCGGATGACGAGGCAGGGTTTCACCATCCACTACCGGAAACAACCGGGCCCGGGCCTGGGCCGGTTTTGTCCAGTCAATGGCCTCCCCGGGTTGAGCCTTTAAGATGTCCTCGGCCGAGACTTCTTGCAGTTTTTGAGTATTTTCAGGATCAACGCCCAGGTCAGCCAGGAATGCTTTGGTGAGACCGGCGGCCTGCTCAGGCGTTTGAACTCCATCGGCCGCGCCGCTTTGAGCGATGACCTTGTGAAACAAGCCTTTGGCCTGCGGTATGGCCATGAGAGTGACCACGGCCACGGCCCCGGCGGACTCACCGAAGATGGTCACATTATTCGGGTCTCCGCCGAAAAAGGCGATATTGTCGTGCGCCCATTCAAGCGCTGCTATCTGGTCCAGCTGGCCGCAGTTAGCCGAAGCGCCCCAGTCCCGGCCGCCGTGACTGCCTAAAAAAAGATACCCCAGAGCGCCTAATCGGTAATTGATGGTCACCACGACCACGTCGCCCCGTTCAGCCAGGAAACCGCCGTTATACAGCGGTAAGGCTGCTGAACCTAAAGTGAATCCGCCACCGTGAATCCAGAACATGACCGGGCGTCGGGCATCGTCCGCCCGAGGTGTATAGACGTTCAGATAGAGGCAGTCTTCACTTAAAGGGCCTTCAGCCGCCACACCTGGCACAGGAGACGTGCCTTGAATGGCTGAGGCGCTGAACTCTTTGGCCTCCCGCACCCCTTCCCAGCCGGCTGGCCGGAGCGGCGCACAGAAGCGCAGCTTCCCCACAGGCGGCTGCGCATAGGGGATGCCTTTAAATACCTGAAGGCCTTCATTCTGAATCCCTTCTAATGTGCCATACTGTGTTTCAACCAAGACACTCATCTTTTGTTTCCCCTTCCGTTTTTGAATCAGACTGAACCATGCTCCTAAATTCCCTTTTAAAAGTCAAATTTTTTCAAAAATTCTCTGCTCTTCATATTTAAAGAAAGCCAGTGTGGTGTCTCGTAAATAATGGTAATAATTTAAATGGACTTTCCGTTATTTTCAAAACAACTCGTCATTGGAGCGTTAGCCACGAAGCAATCCTTAGGTTTTCAATTGAAACGTATTTTTGCCATTCACTCTAAAAATCCCCCCTAACCCCCTTTAGTAAAGGGGAGGACAAAGGAAAAAATATTTCCAGTGGGAGACCGCGTCATGGGCAGTGAGAAAACTCCCCCTTTTTTAAAAGGGGGGAGACAGGCGATCCAGCCGACAAAGAGTTCATCAGGGAAGATATTAATCGGTATTTCTCTGACCACGGCCGCAAAAGACCCGGCCCGGCGCAGGACCATCGGGGCTCTTTCTGTTTCCTTCATGACCCTGGCAATAATGCGGTCAACATCAATCCTGATGCTGGGTTTGGCGCTCAGATAGGTATCTCTGAGCTTGTTTACTCTGGGTGTCGGTTTGGAGGTCATAAGCTTGTGCAGCAGGCTTGACATCGCTCAGACCGCCTTTCTCTGTTAAATGCACTACCGAAATTATCGTTTAAGTTTTATTACCTTGGTCTCAAAACATAATTGATCATCAAGGCAAATTGCAACTTTTCTTTCAAGTTTACTCACAGGCCTGATGCCTCTGTATTCCTCCTTTAAAGCCTGCGCCTTGCATGAGACGTCTTGCATGAGAAGTTGCTTGATTCGTTTATCTATGATACTTAACCGATTGTTCGCAATCCAGGCTTGGCCCTGATCAAGAGATAAATTGATGCCTGTAAGCCGAACACACCTGGAGTCGTTTCTGCCGCTTTACCACTCCACAACCGGTCAAAACGCTTCTGGTTAATGTGTTTAGCCGCATTGACAATGGATGAGAAAGAGATTCTGCTGGGTCTGAAAAGATATTGAAGATTAAACTGAAGCGCTTAACCGGGATGACCCGTCTTAAACTAAAACGTTTGCTGATTGATCCGCGAAAGGTGTTCTTCGGCTGGTGGATAACCATCGCCGGCGGCCTGCTGTGCATCTGGGGATACGGCTATCATTCCTATGGATTTTCAGCGTTGTTCAAGCCCATATCCGAGGAGCTGGGTTTCAGCCGGACAGCGACGTCAGTGGCCGCGTCAATAACAAGATTCGAAGGCGGCCTGGAGGCCCCGTTAGTAGGGTATTTATCCGACCGGTACGGTCCGAGGATTAGCGTCTTCCTGGGCATTTTTATGGCAGGCCTCGGTATGATCTTGATGTACGCCGTACACTCGCTCTGGACGTTTTATCTGGTCTGGTCGGTTATCTGCGCCACCGGTATTAATATCAGCTTGAGTGTGCCTCTGGACGTAGCCATTACCAACTGGTTTGTCAAGAAGAGAGGCATGGCTCTGAGCATCAAGTGGGTCTTCTCCGGTCTTTCCGGGGTGATCGGACTTCCCATCGTGGCCTGGCTCACCATTACTTACGGCTGGCGCACGGCCTGTGTCATCGGCGGCGTGGTCATGTGGGTCGTCGGGCTGCCTCTGGTCTGGTTTTTCATCAAACCGCACCGCCCGGAGTACTATGGACTGCTGCCTGACGGCGCTTCTATTAAAGCGGATGACACTGCCGAGGCTGTGCAGGCCGGGGTTGAGTATGCCGCCGAAGCCGGCGAAATGGAATTCACTGCCAGGCAGGCTATGAAAACCCGCGCTTTCTGGCTGCTGGTAGTGTCGTACATGTTCCACGGCGCGCTTTACCCTGTCATGAGCATACACTGCATCCCTTTTCTGACCGACAGGGGTCTGGACCCCCTTGTGGCCGCTGGGACCATGTCAATCTATATCACCGCCAGTCTCCCGGCAAGGTTTGTCAGCGGCGTTGTCGCGGACCGGGTGAGCACGCCCACAATACGCTTTTTGATGGCAGGGGCATACTTCCTGCAATGTACCGGTGTTACCCTTTTCCTCTTCTATCAGCAGAGCATGAGCGCGCTGTATGGTTTCTTTATTCTGTATGGTATCGGCATGGGAGCAGCCATGACCCTGACTCCGGTGCTCAGAGCGCGGTACTTCGGCCGGAAGGCCTTTGGCACCATCGCCGGTGTCTCCCGGGCTTTCAACGTGCCTGTTGGAGTCTTGGGCCCTGTCGCGGCCGGCTGGATCTATGACAGCACCGGGAGCTATATACCTGCCTTTATTCTCTTCGCGGTCATGCTTGGCGCATCCGCGGTGATCATGTCCTTTGTCGCACCCCCAAAAAACTAGGATGGGGGACGTTCTTTACTTTTGAAGTTTAGTTATAAGACCACCAATATACCAGTAAGCTATAACTATTTTTTGATTTCTCGGACTGAGAAATTAACCTCTCCGGTCTTAAATTTTCTTAATCGAAACAAATCAATTGTTAGAGGTATAACGCAGCATGCCATAAGAACTACGGCGTAAACACTCTTATTGGTAAATACACCATAAGCGAAGAAGCAAGCAAAAACTGCATTACCTATTATTCTTATCCTTGTTGTTTTCTTGTCTGGCAACAGAATTTCAGATATAAGTCCCATTTTCTGGCCCCATTAATACAACTTGTAAGGCTAGAGATTCGCCCCGTGCTGATTTCATTTTTGATTTTGATTAAAATCCTAACAGACTTCCAGCATATCCAATGAATATATTTAAAGTCAATCAGGCAAAAGTATGATTTTCCCTAAGAAAAAATCTCATTATGCCCAGGCGCTAGCCCGGAACCTTAAGGCCCGGGCCAAGGAAAAGGCTCCGACAGGGCTTTTAAGCAAAGCTAAACCCCCGGCTTTCTCTTTCAGGGCCTTCCTTTTTATAGTGCCGGAAAACTCCCTTTTTATTTTTACCCGCCCAAAATTTTGAAGCCCGAGTGTCAATGATTTTTAATGGCAGCAAATGTTGCCGCCTTCTCAGCCCCACAAAATAATAGTGAAACTGAGGAAATCAATTTTTATATCTTGACACGGAAAGGTCTTGAACCTTAAATAAGGAAAAAGTTAAGATAATTTACAAAGGATGAAAAGGAGGCTTGCTATGGGACAGTTTCTATTTGTTCTCACACGTGGCTTGGAAGATCCGACTCGTGTAACTCGGACATTCCAATTAGCAAAGGTGGCCAAGGAAAATGGCAATGAAGTGAACATCTTCTTAACCGATGACGCCGTACTCTTGGCCAAACCGGGGATGACTGATTATGTAAAGGCCCCAACCGGGGATGAGGCAGGTACGTATTTTTCATACTTACTTGAAAATAAAGTACCCATCTATGTCTGAATCCCTTGTGCAAAAAACCGCCAGGTTGGCGAAAACGATATCGTAGAAACTGCACAGTTTGCAGGCGCACCCAAGCTTATTGAACTCTCCATGGATTCTAAGGTCTTTACATTCTAAACACGAACAAATGACGCGGCCAGCAAACAAGCCTGATATACTTAGACTAGCTCCCCGAAAACCAAGGCAGGGCCCGTTTTGTTTTAACAGCTGTGAGGCTAATACGCTAACCACAAAATGCCTGGATCGTGGTTCGTCCAGAAGGCGGCGTCTCTTGCACCAGGAAAACGTAATGAAATGCGCATGACCTTCAGGGTCATGGCTTGCCCAGCCGTTCAGGATGGATAAGCCGTTTTTTCATGGGTTCATCATATCCGACCAGCCTGCCCTGATCAACCCTCTTGTCGCTTCGCGACCCCGACAAATTTGTCGGGGCCACCCGCCGCATGGTACCTCAAATATCTGCCCATATCCCAAACTTCAGCCCTCTGCCTTAAGCTGATTGAAGATGGATTCCCAGAATTTCACGGTTTACGCTCCTTATAAGATCAGCGTCAGATACTATTGCTATTCTTCCGGGTATTCTTTAAGTAACCGTCTCCGCAGGTCTTGTAAGAACAGGTTGGTATAATTAAATATTTGGTTCAAGTACGGTATTGTAAGGTTAATTCTACCATCTTGAATCTCAATTCCTTCGATTTCCTTGATATCTTTTTCCGTACCAGAATCTCTTAGATTTTCAATTAAACCATTGCCATGAGCAATAGCATTCCTAACTTTATAGAATTTATCAAAAACCTCACCGTAATAGTCTTCATCACTATAGAGTGAAAAATGAAGAATGTAACCATAATATATTTTGGCTTTCTCAAGTACTGTTCCCTGAATCTGATTGAACTTTACCTCTACTTCTTTTTTCTTTTTTAGGTAATCAGCTGTTCTTTTTATAGCAGATTCCATGTTAGCCCATAACGCAGTAACGAACGTGTAGCTTAAATACCGGGGAAGGAAATTCTTTACAATTTCTATTCTATGTTCTTGAGTACTAAATAGATAAGGTTTTACAGACAGCAACTCTGGTTTATCTAATAATTTATTGAATAGCTCTTCCTCTTTGATTATCATTTTTTTCAAATCAGACAGCCACCAATAGAACAACCAAGAAAGCACTGCGGTTTCATGTAAGGATGGTTCTAAAAATGAAGGGATACGATAGTCTATTTCCTCTATCTGATTTTCATGTGATGAATTATCAGTCATTTTAGAATTCCTCCTCGTCCAGCAAAGTCTTAAGGCTTACACACCTTACACGGCGGGTGGCTCAGACAACTTTGTAAAGTTGTCTGAGTGCCGAAGGCACAAGAAGTCTAGCTTGAATGCCTGATTCTCACCCCCACACTTTTTTAACACATACTATCTTGCAGAACCATAAAGCCAATCTTCAAATTTAAGCTAGCCTTGCTTCGAATTACTTAACAGTAATTTAACCACATCACTGAACAAGAATTCTTGTTGCTGCGCTATCGCTTGCAACACAGACAACTTTATCAAGTTGTCTGTGCCACCCGCCAAGCGATTTATTGCGTTGGCTCGAATGAATTGTTAGAACTTGAATTTAAATGAATCCATCGGAAATAATGCACGCAGAACCTTAATTGACGAATGATGGGCTTCTATTGCCTCAGTCAAGCTTACCTCTTCTTCTCCATATCTGACTCCTGCGGAACATTGGATTTTGTTGAGGAGACCCAGATCAATTTCCCCTAGTGACTTTTCGTTGTATAAACCAGCCAACCTCGACAACCTATGAGTGGTTGGAAAAATAATTTGGTGTTGCTGGAGTTTTGACTTGATTATTTTCTCAGTGAATTGCAAAGAAGACCATTTGGAAACGCCATAATGTGGGTGCTTGTCAACCAGGTTGTTAACTGCACTTTCAAGATCAATAAGGGCTTCCCTAATAAACGGTCCTTGCACAAATCTCAACAGAGTTTGCAATGCATTAAGCCCATGACGAAAGTGCTTAAAAATGTACTCCTGCTCTCGGACTGATAAAGACCGTGCAAGATCTTCTGAGAGATTCTTTATTGCAAGGAGAACGTTGTAAACAGGAATCGCACCGCTTCTGCCCATACGGGGTAAATCCCTGTATCGTTCAATGCAAGGATCGCAGACCAATTTTACAGAGCCAAAAATAGGAGGCAACTCGATCTCCCATGCCTCCCCTCGAATAAGAATGGCAATTGATCCTGGTCCCATGTGTATTTGAAGTCGTTTGCCATACCTTCTTTCATACCAGTTATGTATTTGGGAGTATAATACTTCAGGGCGAAAATCTTCTTTGTTAGGGATGCCAAGAGTAAGAGGCACAGGATCAGCAATCCCAAGCCTCTCTACCACCTTCCTAACCGCATGAAGTGGTCGAGCATGTATCTCGACACCTTCTTCTTGAAGGTCTTTATCAACTTCTTCCATCAATTGATTGAATTCAATTTTGGTAATTTTCACCCTAAAACCTATGCTTGCCTCAACTCCGCACTGGCGGGTGGCTCAGACAACTTTGTAAAGTTGTCTGAGTGCCGAAGGCACAAGAAGTCTAGCTTG
>JAFDHD010000109.1 GCA_019308995.1 Deltaproteobacteria bacterium
CTCTAAATAGATTTGGGAAGCTAAAGAATGAAAATATTTGTATTATTAATAAGTTATGCACTAACACAATGCGCCCTCTTAAACTAACTTGCCAACTCTTTTGGAGAAGAACCTTATTTTATTTATGGATGTTATTTGGAGCGAGGGAGAAGAATAAATGGAAAAAGTACATATATATACCAAAGGAAATAACCTGAACTTTGATTCGGCCCTGGACAAGGCCAAGGCTGAGGCAGGCTTGCGCCTTGAAGACCCGATGCTTTTATCATGGTTTGAAAAAAAGAGCGGCCGCTTTTCGCCCAATGTCACCTGCCTCTAATTTATCTATTTCTTCTTCTTTTTCTTCTTTAGTTGTCCTGGCGGATATTTCGCTTTATGTTTTTCAAAATCCCTGTAGGGTTTATCAGTATCCATTTCAATGGCTATGTGATCCCCGAGTCTGACTTTCAGATTTGCTGGCAGAGAAACTGAGACTCTCCATGCCCCACCAGCGAAATAGAAGTAAACTTTTCTTGTAATATCAAAATAAATCATGGCTGAAGGATAATATCGGTACATATATTTTGCACGGTAACCGTGGGCCGGAGCATGCGGCGGTGGGCCGCCTTTTAGGGTCCGGCCTTGGCCTATCTGCACGCCCACCTCTTTAACAGCGCATCCAGCAGTAAATACAGCCAGAAGCGCGATTAATAAAAAAACCGTTAATCCTTTGCAAGTCTTAAAATTCATGGTGATACTCCTTTTATAAAGACATCCGTTTGTGCGCCTGAACATTCTAGAACATTTCATTGGATTTTAATATCTATTCGATCAGTCTGAAAATTATATCACAGACGGATAATGGAATCGAAGAACTCAATCATGACCTCCATCTCTTTGGCTTCTCTTTTGGAAAGCTGACCGCTGCCTAACCTCTGGCCATAGTAGCCGTTAGCCACCACGGTTTGAGCCTGATCGAGGTGCTTTGCGACACGGTCCGCGCTGCCAGCTTGGAGATAAAGGCTCAAATCGTTAATAAAGAGGATATCCCGCGGGCTTTGAATAAAGACCTGAAACAGGTCGTCAATTATGGGCACGTTTTGGCTGGCGATCAGCATGGCCTCCTGCTCGCTCCCGGAGCTGAGTCTGGGCGGCCTTATGTCTGCTTTTAAATAGAGAACGCCTTGCTCTTCATCAGGCAGCAGCCTGCCTCCAATGCCTTCCAGTCCCTTTCCCTGGGTCGCTTCCTTTGGAATTTCAGGGGCGAGGTCTAGAACGATGATGCTTCTTCCGAGTAAGTGAACGCAGAATTCATCGAGGATACCCTTGCATAATCTCGTTTTCCCGGTATTGACCTCACCCAGGATGAGCGTTCTTTTGCCCAAGAAATTTTCAATTCTAATGTCAGCTTTCATATATCAAACCCTAGCCCCAAAGTCCCAGCTTGGAAAGAACAAATCTTGAGGCCAGAAGGCTCGTCACCAGGAGGGCCAGGAAACCCAGGACATTAAGCAGCAGGGAATTTTTATTTTCTTGGACCACATCCTTTTTGTTGAGAAGGATCAGGATAATGAGAATGATGATTGGTGTTCCGCAAAGACCCAGGGCCAGCATGATCACTAACAAATGTATAAAGCTCCCCTTGAGCATGGGTCCGATGAGGCTCAGGAGGCAGCCAAACAGGACGACCGCCCTGAATCGCACGTCACGAACATTCAGCTCCCAGCCAAGTTTATCGCTCAGGAAATAACCGGCCGCCAGGAAGGTCGGCGTGATGGTCGAAAGCACGGCTCCCCAAAGCCCGGCCAGAAAGACGACATTGGCGTACGGCCCTAAAAAAGGTTTGAGGGCTTTAGCCAGATCCAGTGCCGTTCTGACCTTTATACCTTCTGGATGCAGGGCGGACGCCGCAGCCAAAAAGATGGCGACGCTGTAAAGGCCAAAGGCGATAAACATGGAGAAAAACGTATCCATCCAGGCCAGTCTCATCTGACCCGTGCCCCAGCCCTTTGAATTTACATTATAGGTATGCATGGCAATGATGGTGATGTGCACGGCGCCGCCCATGATCCCGGCCATCATTAAAGCGGAATCCATGCCCCCGGGGATGGTGGGGATGAGTCCTTTCATTACCTTTGATAAATCCGGACTGACAACAATGACCGTTATGACGAAACAAATTACAACCACCGAGACCAAGGCTTTGCAGACCCACTCCAGGATCTTGTATCCACCCACACCGACGATCAGGAAAACAAAGGCGGCATAGAACAATGACCACCACGGACTTGACAGTCCCGTGATCAACGCCGTCACATCCACAAAGGCCTTCATTAGAATGGTGGAGGCAAGCCAAGTGGCCAGCAGGGCGTCAATCATGAGCACCCAGCCCCAGAACTCCCCCAGCCTCTCATCCACCAGGGAGATGATACCCTTCCCGGTCACTAGGCCCAGTTTCGCGGCCATGAACTGAGAGACAAACGCCAGGAGGGCGCTTAAAATGATGACCCACAGGAGCTGATATTCAAAACGTGCGCCAGCCAGAGAAACAGAGGCCATGGTCGCAGGCCCGCAGGCCACGGCGCTGACAATCCAGGCCGGACCCATCTGCTTGAAAAAGCTGCGGAAAGTCAAGGCATTTTTCGGTTCAAGAGGGTTTGTATCGTTTGAGGTCATGGCTTTATCTCATCAAAACAGTTGCCCAAAGATAAAGCAAGTCAATGAGATGAAGCAAGGTGTTTTTTAAAAGAAAAAGGTTTTCAAAAACCTGGCCGCCAAACCACTGATGCGCCCTGCCGCAAGCTGCCGGTCTCTGGCCGATAATATAGCGCAACCTGGCCTCTGTTATTAAAGGTGCCTGAGGAACAGCATTTCGTGGAAACGGGTTCCTTTGTTTAATTGTAAAAAAATTATACATTTTCTATTTAAATGTAAAATTATCATCCAGGACTTATCTGCGGCTGGCAAGGCTCTGACAATGGTTTCTCTCAAAATTTATCTATATTATTAATAGGTTATATTTAAATTCATTCCTCTGTCATAATGTGGCACCCTCTTTGCTCCTTTCCCAAGACAGAAAATCTTAAATTAAGGAGGAACGAAAAATGACGAAAAAGACGATTTTGATACTTACTCTGGTATTGAGTTTGACTTTAGCAGGCACTTATGTCTGGGCTCACGGCCCTGGTCAGGGCCGCGGGGGAAGCTCTGGTTGGGGCGCTATAATGGGTACAAAGGGCGGCCACATGATGGGTTGGCATCAGGGCGGTCCTTGGGCACAAGTGGATGAGGAAACGGCCAAGCTCAGAACCGATCTGCAGCGGAAGAGAATTGAAATGATGGCTCTCTTTGCCAAGGAGACTTTGGATGAAGAGCAGATCAAGGCTGTCCATGACGAGATGAACAAGTTGAGGACGGAGCTGTCCAACAAGAGGTTGGAGCTTGGCATCAAATTTAAGAAGGAAAACCCTGATAAACTATTTCCTTTTCCCGGGGGACCCAGGCACGGTCAATTTCACGGCGGCCCCGGTTCATATAGAAGGTAGGGTTACTCTTTTCAATCTCCTTAACCCTCCCTCAAAGCACGGGGGGAACTTCAAGTGGAAAAGTTCCCCCCGATTCTCGTAAAATTATTACCAATTTTTAACTGTATTTCAGGAAGACCTTTTTGTCCTCAAGAGTGGTCCTTCCTGAAAGCGTTTATAATTTGCCCGCGGCTCCCAGGGCGAGGGTCTCGTTTACTCCGTCTTCGATCATGGCCGCCCGGGCATCCCTGAAGATTTTTTCAATAACGTATTCTCTGGAGAGTCCGTTTCCTCCAAATATCTGGATGGCCTGGCTGGCAACCCGGAAAGAGGCCTCGGTGCAAAAGATTTTGGAAGCGATGGAGTATTCCAGGGCTGGCAGCTGCATTGCTTTAGTTTGTGTCCCGTTATAAACACTGACCTGACGCGAGAAGGAACGGGCCGCCTCCACCGAGGTAAACATATCAACGAGTTTTAATTTTATGTTCTGGTGTTCGATGATAGGGACCCCGCCCTGTATCCTTTCTTTGGCATAGTTGAGCGCCTCGTCATAGGCGGAATGGGCCGTGCCTGCGAAAACGCTCCCCATGCCTGCGTTAGCCCCGGCCATTTGCGCGGTCATTAAAAAATTGAACATACCAGGATCCGCGCAGATCATCATGGATTTGGGGATACGCACGTTGTCGAAGAAGATTTCTCCCTGGTTCAGGTCTCGCTGTCCCATCTTGTCCAATGGTTTTCCCCGGGTGATGCCTGGCAGGTCGAGCGGGATGACTGCTATGCCGCAGTTCTCCATGCCCTTGGATGGGTCCAGGCTTAAAAAGAGGGCCGCGTGAGTAGCGATGGTGCCGTTACTGACCCAGGCCGCCTTCTGCCCGTTGATGACGTATTCGTCCCCGTCCAGAATCGCCCTTACCTGGGGCGCGCATGCCGGATCTTTTGCCTGGGGACCTTCCCAATGCAGCCAATCCGAACCATGGTCCGGCTCGGTAATGGGCCAGCATCCGATCATCTTTCCTTCGGTGTCCGCGCAGTACTGGGCCGTCATGGCCTGCACTTCGGGATCTTGAGCGAGAGCGGCGTAAGTGAAGGGCATGGAACTCACCCCCAAACAGATGGTCAACCCCGAGGCGGCGTATCCCATCTCCTCAGCGATAATAGTTCCGGTTAACGAATCCACCTCCAGACCGCCGATTATTTCCAGGAAGGACATCTTGTGGTAGCCCAGCTCATAAGTCTTTTTGATCACATCCCAAAGGATTGACCCATCTGCGATTACAGATTCAGGATCAAGCTTGTCCAGTTCGATCGAAGCCGGTCGCCATACTTCCATCAGGAATTTCCGGGTCGCTTCTCGCATGGCCTTCTGCTCATCGTTAAGATCAAGATTCAGTTCTACAATTCCCATAATTTCCCTCCTTTGCTAGCCGGTTAAATTAAAGTGACTTACATGAAAAACCCGCACACGAACAGGCTCAGGTTTCCAGGTCCTCTGGATGCTTGCTGGTTCGGGCTCGTTCGACAACTTCATCGAATCGGTCCCCCAGGTCTACTCCAAGCTCATGCGCCCTTTTCTTGGCCCAGAGGCCAACATTTCGGTTGTCCTTATAGAAGGAATCATCCCGAGGCGCACTGCTGTTGAACTCGTTCAGCCTTTGCGCCTCAGTCTTGTGCAAGGCAAATTGTGACAGGACTCGAATGAGACAATCACCCTGACAATGGGCGCACTGTAAAGTCTCCTCCTCCTGAGACTTAAGAATCAGGGCGCTGGTGATCTTGCCGCACGATTCGCAGCGGTATTCGTAGATAGGCATAATGAAGTTCCCTAATCTATGTTTTTTTCTATGATATGAATGGCCATGGCCGCTTCACATGGATTGGTCGCCTAACTATAGTCTTCAAAACGGTAAACATCCGCTGCCTCGGGATCAAACCATTCCCGCAGGACGCGGTCCAGGTTCTTCTGGGAGGCTGTCTTGGGGATCTCCGAAACGACTTGGATATACGATGGTACACTATTTCGCTCCAGACCGGCCGCGCAGGCGCTGAATATCCCCTTGATGTCTGGGGTGCTTCCTTCCACCGGGACGATAGCAGCCACCAGATCGCTTTCGCCCGGAGCCTCAGAGGCGGCCGGGATGCCATAGACGCAGACATCACTGATACCCGGATGTTCGGCTATGACCGCTTCGACATACTCTGGCAGGATGAAATCCCCCTGGCGCCTCAACCCGCCGCCCTTGCGGAAATCAAAGAAGAACCACCCTTCTTCGTCTCGATGGACCATATCTCCGGAACGAAGCCATCCGCCTCTGGTCTTGGCCTCAGAAGCTTCCTTGTTCCCATGATACTCAACAGTGGTTTCGCCACTGGTATTTCGGGCAATCAGCTCCCCGATCTCCCCGGGGCCGCATTCCGTGTCGTCTTCTCGCACGACCTTCATCTCTATAAGTCCTTCAGGCGGCTTGCCAAAGGAGCCTACTGGTCCAACTCCCGGCGGTTTATGGGCAAAGCCTCCTTCCACCGCGCCGTACCATTCGTGAATTTTCACGTTAAACCGCTTTTCAAAGGCCTCCCATATCGGCCGGGGTGTGCCTGCGCTCAGGACGACCCGAACCGGGTTATCCCCATCATCCGGCCGGGCCGGTTCGGAATAAATTCCCATCATCATGCCTCCGAGAAGGGAGAAGCTGGTGCATCCATGAGCCCGGCAGATGTCCCAGATGCGGCTCTTGGTAAACCTGCGACCGATCACAGCCGGTATGCCAAGCATTAAAGCCGGACCCAGGGTCACGGTCTGGGCGTTCCCGTGAGTCATGGACAGGCCGGTGTATAGCTTATCCTCATCGGTGTATTTCCAGATGAGTTGAGCCAGCACGGCGGCGGTCGGGAGACGGTTGGTGAGTTTAACCCCCTTGGGATCGCCGGTCGTGCCCGAGGTGTAGATGATCAGGTGGGGATCGGTGGCTGCATGAGCTTCAGGAGCAAACCCCGGCGCTTCCGGACCCTCGAGGATCTCTTTTAAGTCTGGATACCCGGGCGAAACAGGTATTCCAAAGTCATCTTTGTAAACAACTCCAATGGTTTTCACTTCAGGGAGTTGAGCCAGAGCTTCCTTCATGGACTCCATAAACTCGGCGCTAAAAATCACCCCCTTGGAGTTCGAATTTTTTATCTGATAGGCGAGCTTTTCCCCTTTGGATCGCGGATCAATCGGCACCATGACCGCCCCGAGGGCAGAGGCGGCATACATGGCAATTACCAGTTCCGGATGATTGCGCATCAGAAGAGAGAAGGTGTCGCCCCGGCTCATGCCAAGTTCTTCAAGGGCCCGGGCAAGCTTGCGCCCTTGGAGCACCAGGTCGGAATAGGTGAGAATTTCATCCGGATGCGGGGAGTTGTCAAAGGTAATAACAGGAAAATCAGGTTTTTCTTCAGCCTTGGCGTCCATGTCAAAGACCATGATTCCAGGCAATTTGCTTTCAGCCATGCTTTGCCTCCTAACCGTCTTTAAGACCCGCTTGGCGGCTTAAACTTTCGGCTAAAAAAGGATAAGACGCTCATGCCATTTTTAAACTGAGGTATTTATCATAAACCAGTTGCCGGGCGTTTGGAAAAGAACTTGTCCGCAGGAGCTCGCCGGACCTTATGTGGGCGTGCAGTTTTAAATTCCTGCACAGATAGTAAATCCGCCGTCAATCACAATCTTTGCCCCGGAAATGTAGCGGCCGGCTTTTGAGGCCAGAAAGACAATCGCACCTTTGATGTCGTCACCGGTTCCAAAACTGTTCAAGGGCGTCATTTTCAGTAACGGTTCCGCAGCAAATTGATAGAAAGGGCTGTTCTTGTCCTTCAGTGTTTCCATCATCCCTTCTTCCATGTTGCCAGGGAGGATCGCATTAACCCGGATGTTTGATCCGCCCCATTCAACGGCCAGGGACCTTGTCAGGCCAATGATTCCAATTTTGGTCGTGGCATAGGCTGTCATGCCGGTTGAAAACCCGACCTGCCCGTTTTCGCTGGAAAAATTGATGATACTGCCAGATTTCTGCTTAAGCATCAATTTACCTATTTCCCGACAGCACAAAAAAGTGCCCGTTAAATTCGTCGTCATCATCGCGGTCCAGCTTTCCAGGCTCATCTGGATCGAAGGAACCATACCGCCGATCCCGGCGTTATTTACCAGGATGTCGCATCGTCCATAATGCTCTTTCATTTCCTGAGCCAACTTGATGACATCCTCTTCTCTGGTAACGTCACATTTGATAGCGATTGAGTCCCGGCCGAGGTTTTTGAGTTTTTGCCAGGCGTCCTCCAGTTTACCCGAAACATCTCGTCCGCAAATGGCGACGTCAGCTCCAGCCTCAGCCAGCCCTTCAGCGGCAAAGTATCCCAGACCGCGGCCCCCGCCTGTTACCAGGGCCACCTTCCCATCTAACTTGAATAACTCTAAAGCGTGTGTCATTTGAATGCCCTTATATTTATCAGGAAGATGAAATCATCATATTTATCTTTATAAACGGATTTCTCGCTACTTCCATATGCCCATGAGTTCCTCAGATGAGACAACAATACATATTCTGCCTAATATTTTCAGGGCTGATTCATGCATTTCTTTGTCCATCGAGGAGACACAATCGGAAACGACCGCGGTGTAGAATCCCCTATTTATAGAGTCCCTGGCACTGGAGGCCACACCCATTTCAGTGGCTATCCCGGTAAAGAGAATGGTTTCTATACCCCGGTTTCTCATCATGTTCTCAAAATGAGTGCCGATGAAAAAGCTGGCTGTATGTTTGGGAATAACGGCCTCACCTTCCAGGGGCTGCACTTCAGTATGGATCTCAGACTCCGGACTTCCCGGCGGCATGAACGTTGGGACCTTGTCCGGGTCATCTATCCCAAATCTTCTCATCATCATCAACGTCCTGGGCGGAGATTCAAACTCCTTTGGAAGCGGCGTTATTTTTGAATAAACAACCGGGATATTACTTTCTCTGGCTGCTTTGATGAGGCCCTTTAAATTTTTAAGGAATTCTTCCTGGTTGAAAATCCTGCCGACCAGGCCGTTCTGGACGTCCCAGACCACCAGAGCCGTGTGATCGGGGTCTAGGATTTCCTTTAATTCCGTGTAGATCCTGCGCTTTTTTGAAGCCATCGTGATTCCTCCCCTTAAGTTTTTAGGTTTTCTAAGAGCTGGAATTCTCCTCTGAATCCCGGGAGAACTGCTCGACGACGTCCTTCATTCGTTCAGGAATGGGGATATTCTGAGGGCATTTCTCCACGCATTCCTCACATTCGATACAAAAATCAGCCGAGGCCTTGGTCGGCTTCAGTCCTTTATGGTATGCCTGGGTAATGCCTTCTCCAAAACTGTAATAACGCGCATAGTTAAGCAGCAGGAAGTTGGTGGGGATGTCCACACCGTTGGGGCAAGGCATACAATAGCCGCAGCCGGTGCAGTAGAGGTCCTCCAGACCTTCAAGCTGGTCCAGCATGTCTCGAATGTCTTCCTGTTCCACGGTGGTGAGCGGTCCTTCAATGTTGGCCGTGGCAGTATTCTCCTCGACCATGGCCAGGCTGCTCATGCCAGAGAGCGCCACGCTGACGTCGGGATTAGCCCAGACGAATCTGAACGCCAATTCGGGCACCGTGCGGCCTTGGCGTGGTTGAAGCCGGCTCAGAAAATTGAGCCTCCCGCCGCCAACAGGTCCCATAATGGCCACACCCATGCCTTTCTGCCTGGCGTGGGCGATGGCCGTATCATTGAGGCGGTGCAGCAAATTATATTGAACCAGCATGGAGGCGAACTCGCCCGTATCAATGAGCTTGATCATATTTTTGGGGTTGTCATGGCAGGAAAAGGATACATGACGGATCAGACCTTCATCGCGGGCACGGTGAAGTTCGTCCAGGTAGCCTTCTGGCAAGACCTTTTTCCGAAATTCCCTCCATTGCAGCCCGTGGAAGTGGTAAAAGTCAATGTAATCGGTTTTGAGTCGCTCGAGCTGAGTGTCGAGCCGTGTGCGCCATTCTTTGAGGTCGGCCTCAACGCGGTTCTTGGTTGAGATATAAATGGAAGACCGGTCGCGACCGGCAATGGCTTCACCCACGGCGATCTCGCTTGTGCCATTGTGATAGGTCCAGGCCGAGTCCACATAGTTGATACCAAGCTCCAGAGCGCGCTGGATCACAGGTACTGCTTTTTCCAGATCAACCTTCTCTTTATCCCCTTCGCCGACAGTGGGCAGCCGCATGGCGCCAAAACCCAGGGCAGAAACCTTAATGCCTGTATTGCCAAAATCACGATACTTCATTCTGAAGCTGTCTTTTTATCTTCGCATGGTTTTTGAGGCACGCCCACGTACAGGGGCTCAAGAACCAGATGCCTGGAAAATAGATAGGAAAGAAAAAAATGATAAAGTTTCCTCAAATAAGTAAAAGCGAGTATAGGTGAAACCGATATGGGTGGCAAGCGAAAAAATGTCAACATAAATTCAAGGCGAACCTAAAGAACTCCTTTCCAAACAGTGATCAGGCGCTATTTAATACCGTTAATAATTATTCTTCACTCATGTTTGAAGTCCTGAATCCCGGCGGTTATTGAAATTGCCAGTTAAATGTAGTTTTGATAAGATTATTCAGTTCATCAGGAGGAAATAAAGGCCATGCGACTGCAATTCCTTGTTCACTTGCCGCACGAGACGGATCACAACATTACTGTTTGGGCCGAGCAAAGAGATCACACCGTGGCCCGGACGCAGGTCTTTAAAGGCGATGAATTCCCATCGCTGGACGATTTTGACTGGCTCATGATCATGGGCGGATTTCAATCCGCCTGGGAAGATGAGATCTACCCGTGGCTAACCGGTGAAAAGCGGTTCATCCTCCAGGCGCTCAAGCATGACAAGATCGTACTGGGTATCTGTTTCGGCGCGCAGCTCCTGGCCGAGGTTCTAGGCGGCCGGGCTTTTTCTAACAAACACCAGGAGATCGGCTGGCATGAGGTTTCCCTCACGCCGCAAGGCAAGAAGTCGTTTCTCTTTAAAAAGGCGCCCGACCCTTTTCGGACATTTCTCTGGCACAGCGACCACTTCTCCCTGCCGTCAGGCTGCGCCAGCCTGGCTTTCTCTGAAGCCAGTCCCCATCAGGCTTTTATCAGCCGGACCTACC
>JAFDHD010000110.1 GCA_019308995.1 Deltaproteobacteria bacterium
CCCAGGAGAAAAGGAAAGGTAGACACTAAACGAAAACTTCAATCGAGAAGAAAATAGCTCTATTTACAAATACTTACAACCTGACAGCCTTATGGCCTTCTTACGGAACATCCGGTGGATAGAAAACAAGGATGAAAAGCTGGATTGGAATGTTGAGAAAATGAAATTTTCCAGGGGAAAAACCGACCTTAAATACAATGACCTTCTAACACTTGACGGCATCCCACCTGAGGCCTTTGAATATCGCCTGGGCAACCGCTCCGCTCTAGAGTGGATCATTGACCAATATAGGGTTAAAACCGATAAACGCAGCGGCATTGTCAATGATCCGAATCAGCCTGATGACCAGCGATACATCGTCCGGCTTGTAGGCAAAGTGGTTACCGTTAGTTTAGATACAGTTAAGATAGTTAATAGCTTACCCAAATTAGAGTAAAGAAAATAATCCCTGTAAATCTTGTAGGTCAGGGTGGCCCGCAAAGCGGGTCTGCCTGACAATATTAACTCATTCCCGCGAAAGCAGGAATCCATTTTCCCGGTTTCTGCCGTCCAATACCAGATGCTTATATTTGCCCTTTACAAATTCCTGTCTTTCAGAACCGTTTTCCAGAACATCCTTGCCCAATAAGGGGCGGTGGGTTAAACTAATTACTGTAGTTTTTAGAGGCCTTCGTTTTGCTGCTTTATTTTCAGGACTCAAGGCAAATATGAGCAGATCAGGCTTGAGTTGGGTCATGCCGGAAAGGAATGAAATCTCAAATGGAACGCACACTATCCATCATCAAACCCGATGCGGTTTCTCAAGGAAAAATTGGTGAAATTATGGCGCGTATCGAGGCTGAGGGTCTTAAGATCAAGGCCATGAAGATGCTGCGTCTGACTAAAAGAGAGGCACAAGGCTTTTACGCCGTACACCAAGGCAAGCCTTTTTTTGATCCCCTGACCGATTTCATGAGTTCAGGGCCGGCAGTGGTGATGGTTCTGGAAGGTGAAGAGGCCATCAGTAAGTACCGAAACCTGATGGGCGCTACGAATCCCAAAGATGCCGCGCCCGGGACCTTGCGGTCGGAATTTGCCACTGACGTTGAAAAAAATGCGGTCCACGGCTCTGATGCGCTGGAAACGGCGTCTTTTGAGATTCAATATTTTTTTAATGAGTTAGAGATAGTCAATTAGGCAGAATCGGACCAAAGGCGCGTGACGAAACTCAAGGATATCGGCGAACTGGACCTGATCAAGGGGCTGGCCGAACGCTTTCTATCCACCGGGTCAGAAGTGCTCAAAGGCATTGGCGACGACTGTGCCGTGCTGAGGATCGGAAACGAAGCTCTCCTTTTAACGACCGATATCCTGGTCGAAGGTGTTCATTTTACAAGGGATAACCTGGACCCGGCGATGCTGGCGCAAAAGCTTCTGGCCATCAATCTTTCTGATATAGCGGCCATGGGGGGTCGCGTCAAGGCGGGACTGCTTACGGTGGCCCTGACGCCCGAGACAGAGCTGGCGTTCTGGGAAGCCTTTGCCAGCACCTTGTATGACGAATTCAGAAGCCGTCATATAGACCTCCTCGGCGGAGACACCTCGTCCTCGCCCGGCCCACTGATTTTTAATCTTGTATTATTGGGCCGGGCCGATCCAAAGAAAGTTCTTTACCGATCCGGCGGCCGGGCCGGTGACCTGGTTTTTGTTTCGCGTCCTTTAGGCGACGCCGCGGCGGGGTTGGCTCTTCAAGATCAATCAGCCCCGGAAGTTGACTTGGAGATTCGGGAGTATTTACGGAATGCCTTGGAATCTCCCCGAGCCGAAGAAGAATTGGGCCTTCTTTTGGCTGAAAGCGGCCTGGTGACGTCCATGATTGACGTCTCTGACGGCCTGGCAACAGATTTGAATCATCTCGTCGAAGCCAGCGCTTTGGGGGCTGAAATTTTTTTGGACGACCTGCCTCTTTCAAAAGAAGCTCAAGCACTGGCCAACGAATTGAATGTGGACCCGATAGAGTGGGCGCTCTTCGGGGGTGAGGACTATGCCTTGCTCTTCACCGTTCCTGGATCCAGCGTGGAAGCTCTGCGCCAAATGGTTCATGAGGGTCTGGATCGTGAAATATGGCGTGTGGCTCAAGTAACGCCCAAGCCTGGGTTGTTCTGTTTGTCAGAAGGGCGGTCCAGACCTCTAACCAGCCGGGGTTATGAACACTTCCGGTCAAAGGGAAGTTAAATATGTTTCGCTTTTTTTCGCTCTTTCGCTTCGTACCGGTCTTATCCCTCCTGATACTGCTTCACCTTTTTGGAGGATCGGCGGCAGCTTCCGAAACCGGATCGCCTTCCCAGTGGTTCATTAGAGGCGATTATCCACAGCCGGTACAGGTTTCCCTGTGCGGGGAGAGGATGCCTCTAGAAAGCCGTCAGGTCTGGGAGATGCTGGATCGGGAATTCACCATTCTTGTTTGGGACCGGGCCCAGGTTTATATGTGGCTGAAGAGAGCAGGCCGTTACTTCCCGTTCATCGAAAAAAGCCTGGCCGAGGAAGGGCTGCCAGACGATCTCAAGTACCTGGCCGTGGCTGAAAGCGCGCTGATTATTGACATTCGCTCCAAGCGCTCAGCCTTAGGCATCTGGCAGTTTATGGCTGCCACCGCTCGCCAGAACGGCCTGCGGAAGAGCCGGAACATGGATGAGCGGCTCAGTTTTGAACTGTCAACCAGGGCTGCCTTGAAATACCTGAAGCGCCTCAAATCTATCTTTGGGACCTGGGCTATGGCTCTGGCCGCTTACAACTGCGGAGACGCAAGATTAAAAAATGAAATCAAGGAGCAGCAAGTCAGTGATTTTTACCGACTTCGTCTGCCAAAAGAAACGGAGCGTTTTATCTACCGTATATCTGTCATCAAGATAATTTTGGAACATCCTGAGCGGTATGGCTACCGGTTGCCTTTGGATCGCATTTATGAGCCTATCAAGGCTGAAAGGCTGAAGGTTAATCTGCCCACCCCTCTTCACATCACTAAAATCGCCAAGACCCTGGGGACTGACTATAAGGTCCTGAAGGAACTCAACCCCCACATCCTGGGGCGTTATTTCCCGGCAGGCAAATACGAAATCAATGTGCCATATGGGCACGGCGCCAAGTTATCGTCTCACCTTAAAAAGGCCGTACGCACTCCTCCAAGTTTCAAGACCGGGCAAAGGCAAGGAGACTTTTATGTGGTGCAACCAGGGGACACCCTGAGCCAAATCGCCCGGCACACCGGCATTCCCATTGACACGATCAAACGACTCAATCGTCTTAAAACCTCCTGGATAAGGGTAGGCCAGAAACTCCGACTTACTTCTTTGAACAAAGATTGAGCCATCAATCGCGCCTGCGAATCTTTTTCTTTATTTTCGTATAGTTTCATTACATTTTATTCTTGACATTATAAAAAAGTTGATGTAGCAACTATCACAATTTGCGGCTAGGGGTTGAAAAGGCTTCTAAAGAAGTGAATTTTTTCTTGACATACAACATGTTGTAGAAGTAAAATAAACATACACTAAATAACCGATTGGCCGGTTCATAGGCATATTAAAAAGAGTAAAATAAATAAAAACCATTCACTGCGGCCCAAGATTTTTGGGTCTCAGTATATTAAGACGTGAAAAGAGGGCAGGTTTGACTCTGCCTTAAATTATGGGACCTGAACCGTTAACTTTTGGAAAATTAAAACGAGTCATCTGATCAAGTACTAATCATTTTAGGCCTAAAGTCGAGGGAGGTATTATCTTAATGGCCGCCTACCGTTTTACTGAACCCTCACCTGTAGAAAAGGAACTCCCCCCTGCTTGTTCCGAGGAGTGCATCTGGTATGAGCCTGAAGAAGGAAAATTAACCTGCGCCAATAGACATGAGATTATCTGCAGCCTGCGCCGTATGGAGATTTTCAAACAAAAAGAAGTAAACTCAAAACCTTAATTTCGTAAAGGCGGCTCCCACCTTAAGATTATTAACGGTTTTCTTAACAATTTCTATCCTCTCATGCCTCTAAAAAGGCGGCCGATAGAAGCGATGGTCAATTCTTCTGTCTGATGCACCCCAATGCAAAAAGCTCCATAACCGAACATGTTCTTCGGTCTGCCTTAAAGACTGAAGTCTTAGGCCGTGATCATATTGAGATTCATGAGCGGATTGATTCGACCAATGAGCGTGCGAAAGAGCTGGCTCTGGCAGGGGCAAGGGAAGGGACGCTTGTCCTGGCCGAGAGTCAAACGGCAGGGCGGGGCAGACTTGGAAGAATATGGCACTCTCCGCCTGGTCTGAATATCTATTTATCCCTGGTTCTTAGGCCTGAACTTCCCCCTGCCCGGATATCCCTCCTAACCCTGGCCGCGGGAGTAGCCGGGGCTTCAGCCATAGGTCGTATTATCGGTCAGACTCCATCTGTCAAATGGCCCAACGATCTACTGCTTCAAAACAGAAAGATCGCCGGTATTCTCGCCGAAATGAATATGAAAAATACAAAGGTTCTCTTTGTTATCTTGGGCGTGGGAATCAATGTAAATCTGTCCGCTCACGATCTGCCTCCTGAACTGGCTGCTCAGGCGGGTTCCCTTTTTATAGCTACCGGTCGAACCTGGGACAGGGTGGAAGTCCTGGCTGCCTTCCTCTATGAGATGGAAAAATATTATAAATTTTTAACTCAAAACCGCCATGAGGAACTCCTGAACCAGTATCGTCAAATCTGTCAGACTTTGAACTCCCAGGTTCGTTTTGTTCAACAATCGAATCTGGTAGAAGGAACGGCTATTGATGTGAATCAATCAGGAGAGTTGATAGTTAAGCGAGCCATTGATGGGGAAATCGTTCACGTTAATGCAGGAGATGTTTCACTGCTCTCCATTGCACCCAAACATTTGGCAGATGACTGCTAAGCTTGATGTTGTAAATAACCCCGGCTCCTTTCCAGGCAGCCGGGGTCTTATTACCGGGGCCACAACTAAGAGGCTAAGGCAGAAAATCGTCCTTCCCAGGGCCTCCTGACATGGAAAGGCGAGTCTGCCTCCTTAATCTTCTGCTTTTTCGCTCTCCGGGGGCTTTTTCAGGGCATCCAGTTCAGCTTTATATTTCTCTGCTTCAGCTTTGTATTTTTCCTTTTCAGCCTGTGCCGTATCCGGCGTAGTATCGGGGCTAACCTCGTCCTCGGTCCGGCGGGCGGTGTCTTTCCACTCCTCGATACCTAAATAGGTAGCCAGGGCGCCTCCAAGGATGAGTCCTATGGGAACAATAGCCATCAGAGCCTTGATGAAATATCCCCACCAGTAGATCAGCCCGATCAGGCCAAGAATCAAAGCAATTATTCCACCAACCAACGCACCCATAAGTAATCCTCCTTTGTCTAGTCTCGTTTCTCGTTGATTATTTTCAGCTAATCGGGCCATGGTACCGACCCATTATTTTTAATTATTACCATATCTTTATTAGGGAATCAAGGCAGCTATCATAAAATCAAGCCAGGCAAAGAATTCGTTTCCAGGATGATGATGAGATTTTTAATTTATCAACACGGTTCATCTTGACACCTATTTTACCACAAAGTTTACACTCACTGGATTCAAATCGTGTTTATCACCTCGTAAATACATAATCGTGAAGTCAGACAGGAAAATATTTTCATAGTGCAAATGGCTCCATCTGTAAAGATATTGACAGTAGAAAATGGTCAAGTGTATAGTGATGCTGCAAACGGGACGTGGCGCAGTCTGGAAGCGCACCTGAATGGGGTTCAGGGGGTCGGAGGTTCAAATCCTCTCGTCCCGACCAGTAATTTCAAGGGGTTAGGTCATACGATTTAACCCCTTAAAATTATTTTGATCAATACTTTGATCAATACATCACTTCTTGCAAGGTCGTAAGTTGATAAAGTGATTTACAAATCCTCCTTTGGTGGAAATATGGACGACCATCTTTCTAATCCATTCAGTGAATTTCCACCATTATATCAAATATTACAATAGTTTACAAGACTTTTAATGCGCTTTTTCCATGCAGAGGCCTTACGACATATACCGCTGCCCTCTCAGCGAAGCGGTGCTCATGAGTCAGAGTAAACAAAAATTTTTTTAAGAGAGCTTATAGTATAAGCCGTTGGTTCTCTATTTACCTTCAACTCTTGGTGTTATTTTTTTCCTTCTTTCTCTTCCCAGCGCTTCTTCCAGGGCTCCCAGTATGGTATCTGTTCTTCTTTGGGAATGTCCCAAAGACCAACGGCCTTGCCTCTAAACTTCTCCGGGCCAGGCCACTTTTCTATCTGCCTGGCTGCCTTCTCCAGGTGGTAAGCCGAATCACCCAGGTAGAGCTGCTTGGTCTTAGCCCTCCTCGAGTAGAGGGGAAGGACGCCCTTGTCCACGGTGTAACCAACACCGGCAAGAACCTGATGACCGCGCCAGCACGCCCTCTCGTGCGAATCACTGGTCCAGGCTTTGGCCATCGCCGCCTCCATATCACACGGTTGACCCTCACTGATTTTCCAGACTGCCTGACCGGTAAGCCATCTCGCGGCATCAACTTCGCTCAAAAGAAAAGCACAGTGATCCTGGATGTATTGGTTAATACCTATAGGCATATCAAACTGGATTCTTGTTTTGGCATAATCAACGGTGATCTCTAAAACACGCTGGCCAGCGCCCACCATCTCCGAGCAGAGCAGAACCGCTCCCTTCTGCATCACCTTTTCCAGGGGAGGCCAGCCCTTATGTAGCTCGCCTACAATATTTTCTTTGGCCACCCTTATCTTATTAAAATTAACCTCGCTCTGCTTGTCACCCGCTGTTGTTTCCAATATCTCACAGCTTACTCCGGGGTCGCTGGCATCTACTAAAAATAAGGTTATATCATCCTCAGGATTTGCGCTGTCTCTGGTTTTGGTTACGCACAATAAGTAATCGGCGATATGAGCGTCGTGAACGAATAATTTTGTGCCGTCGATGATATAATCATCCCCGTCAGGGGTAGCACGAACATTTACGCCTTCAGCTTCCCAGGCCTTGCCGTCAAAACTTGATTCAGGTTCTGTCAGGGCCAGAGAGAGAATCAGGTCACCGGCGACTATTTTTGAGAGCAGGTCTGCCTTCTGCTCCTTAGTGCCAGCTTCCAAGATAGTCAGCCCGCAGAGAACCACAGTTGAAAGATGAGGGCTGGGAAGCATCGCCCTCCCCATTTCCTCATAGACGACAGACAGATCCGCGAAGCTGCCTCCCTTGCCATTGTATTTCTCGGGGTATACGAGTCCCAGCCACCCCATTTCGGCCATCTTATTCCAAAGCTCTGGAGAAAAGCCTTTATCACCGTCCTCCATTTCCCTCACAAAACTCTCAGGACATTCCTTCTCCAGAAACTCTCGAGCCTCTTTTTGAAGCTTTGCCTGCTCTTCATTAAGAGAAAAATCCATAACCTAACTCCTTTCGAATTAAAAATTCAATCTTGTTGAACAGCTATTTCTTTTCTCCCAGCGCCTTGGCAATCTGTTTGTTAAATTTTGCTGGCACCCTGGGCAACCCTAACCCCCGCCCGGCGAGGACAATTTTATTTACTTCAAGTGTTCCGGCCGGGTGCACGCTTCGGGCTATCTGCCATCTGCGCTCCACCTTTCCGGCGAACTTGGCCCATTTCGAACCGGTGCGAAGCTGGCCGTATAGTCCCATGATATTCATCATTGTTTCCGGGTGCTGGGTGGAAAATATCTTGGTAAAAAAGCCGCTCAGGTCATAGGGTTTTGGACCCAATTTTTCCCTCTCGGAAAACCACCACACCGCGTGCCAGGCAATGAGTCTTTGCACCTCTATATCAATAGCCATCTGCGCCACTGACCTTCGAACCTCGGGATCTTCCATTAGCGGCTTTCCGTTCCTCATTGTTTCCTTGCAAAACTCGACGAACTCCTCCAGGCTTCTCTTGGCAGATGCCGGTCCCCCGGTACCGCTCCGTTCAAACTCAAAAGCGGACATCGCGTGGTAGAAACCCCGGTTGAGCTCACCCAGCAGGTTTTCCTTGGGAACTTTCACGTTGTCATAGAAGATATCGACCTGCGTCCCGAAACCCATGCTGCCCAAGGCCCGGTATGATACGCCAGGGGCGTCTCCCGGTACAAGAAAGAGGCTAATGCCTCTGTGTTTAGGTTCGGTATCCGCGGTTCTGGCTAAGGTATAGAGATAATCGGGTTTAACATACGTCGTAATAAAAGTTTTTTGACCGTTTAGAACGTAGTTGTCACCATCCTCCACAGCCCTAAGCTGCTGATTGGCCTCATCTGAACCGGCCTCAGGTTCGGTAAAAGCCTGATTCCATACCGCCTCCCCTTTGGCGATTCCAGGTAAAAACTTCTTTTTTTGCTCCTCAGTGCCAAACACCTGCACAGCAGGCCCCGCTATATGCAGACCTGAAAAGTTCGGCCACCTGCCGCCGGTGCGTCCCCATTCCTCTTCTACAATCCCTTGTTCAATGGGGCCGAGACCCAGGCCGCCTGTTTCCTCAGACCAGCCCGGTGTTAAATATCCCTTCTCACCTGTTTTTTTCTGGAAGGTCATCCAAAATTCAGTTTGTTCTTTTGTTAAAGAAAACATTGTCTCGACGCCCGGCTCAAAATCTTCGGGCATCTCGTTCATAAAGAAATCGCGAACATCTTTCCTCAACTTTTCCTGCTCTTCCGTAAATCCGAATTCCATACTTGATCCTCCTTCTTTAATAAAAATAAAACGGTGTCAAATATCTGAACCAAGGCCTTAAGATTGATCAGAGAATCTGTTTTGTAAAACCAAAGCAAATAACATCTACTAAAATGTTCATGTGCCAACCAATGCTCTCAAAATCCTTCTTGAAAGTCAAATTATTTAGAACTTTGGAAAAGGGAACAAACATCGTACCCCCCTGGTTAAGGTCTGGCTCTGGTCGGGCATCTCATTGATAGAATTTTCCCCTTGACAGACGCTTTTTCATGGGTGTGATATGTCTGACTTTGGATTCATTCTCTCTGAAATTACAATGGCCAGCACGGTGTAGACAAATGTTTGCCTTTGTTCTTTTATTTTTTATAATTCTCTTTCCGATGCCCATCTTCAGGTGATCTGGCAGCTAGAAACAGGACACCAAACGGCATAGGGATTTAAATGCCTCCCAAAATGAGTTCTGTGACCCCTATGTGACCCCTTTTAGGACAACACACAGCGCAAGCATCTGATATTATTCACATCAAGCACAGTATGCTCAAACCGCCTGAAAAACCAGGTGATTTGAGATGCGTAATAATATTAATAAGTTATGTTTGATTTTTCCCAAAGATCCTACTGAATGGGGTTCAGGGGGTCGGAGGTTCAAATCTCACCGTTTCCTTTGAATGCTGTTTTGATTGTTTTAATACTTTAAAGTAAAACAAACGGGCCGGGATTTACCCGGCCCGTTTGTTTAGTCAATGGAGCCAGGCCCTAGCCTTCCAGCCAGGCCTCACGGAAGGCTTGCATGCCGTAAAAATATTTAAGTGGATTGAAATTCTTAAGCTTATCAGACCACATGGTGGCGCCTATCTGGGTCATGTAGGGAATTAAATAAGCCTTTTCATTGCACCTTAAAACCACCTTTTTAAAGGCCTCTCGCCTTTTCTTAATATCTATGGCCTGGCTCGTATCGTCCAGGAGCTTATCCATTACCGGATCCTTGATCCCGGTCACGGGCGCGTGACCTAAATAAGGCTTGGCCGGATCAGTATGAAGAGCTTGATGGTAGAAGTTCATGGGGTCTTCTTTGGCCAGGTTCCAGACCTGCATCTGATAGGTGTATTTACGCAAGGCCATCCAATACTGCACTCCGACTAAAGAGGTGATCTTAATCCGGAAGCCGGCCTGCTTGCCCCATTGCTGAACTACCTGGGCCATAAGGTCCAGCCGGGGGAAAGGCGGGGTTATCCTGAGTTCCACGTCAACCCCATTGGGATAACCGGCTTCTTTGAGCAGTTGCCTGGCTTTCTCGATATTCTGTTTTCGACCTTTAATATCCTCATAGCCCCAAGGGAAGAGGTCCGGATGAAATCCCTGAGCCATGGGAACGCCCAGGTTGCCATAGAGCGTTTTGGCCAGTGTTTCCCGATCAATGCAATAA
>JAFDHD010000111.1 GCA_019308995.1 Deltaproteobacteria bacterium
AGCCCATTCTCGGCGGCGGCACATCGCCATTAAGTTGCTTTTCTAAAGCCAAGTGTAAACCGTTCAGGAAGGTCATGATGTCCTCCTTTTTTGTCTTTCTTTACTAAGAGGACATTTGACCCTTTTTTAGGCCTGCTGTCAACTCAAGTCGAAACTAACTCATTTTCAAGACCCCTTAAATACCATAGGCCGGATAATATATACTTGATCTGTCTCGGCACAGATTATTGGTGATTCAAATACTCTTGAGACTCATCCCTCATTTACTGGGATACCGATGTTATTCTTTCATCAATGACCGCTATGATCTCTTTGTGTGTCTCCTTTTTCATTTTCCGGATTAACTCTCTATCTTTGTTTAATGTCTTTGCAAAAGCAAGCGCTTCGTTCATAAGGTCGTCAATATGGCACGCTTTTTTTATAATATGGTGCTCTTCGCATTCCTGTGCGGTGAGTCTTCTACCGGTGTATTGCATTTCTTCAAACATATACATAGGGACCGCTCGTCTTGAAATGACTGAAAACATCGGCCCCAAAGTCATCCCGATGTCCACTTCGGGCATACAAAGCCACCCTCTATCCGAACGCATAAATCGAAAATCATGCGCGAATGACAAAAAAGCTCCACCGGCAAAGGCATGACCGGTAATGGCCGCAATAGTCAGCATTGGATAGGTCAGCACCCGCTTCATGAAAATGGCCATTTCTGTCATAAACTTTATGTTCAGCTCTGGCCCTTCTTTTTCAACCGCCGGGCCAAGCCAGTCCAGGTCTATACCATTGGACCATATCTTTTCATGTGACGACTTCACAACGAGTACATTGGCCTCGGTGTCATGCTCTATCTCATCCAACACCTCCATGAAAGCCTTGAAAAACGGAAAATTAAATCGGTTTTCCCCACTGTTCATACTTAAAATGGCTACATTGTCGTCAATGATGTAGTCAACTAAAGCCATGATGTCTCCTTCCTTAATACTAGGTTTACTTAAACCATATGAGGACCAAGAAAAATCGTGATAAAACCCTCAAGAGGAGCATTGCTTACAGTCGAGATACATCGGCTCTCACGTTCATCATCCTCGAAAATAATTAATGGTAAAAGCTTTGGCCAAGGTGATAAATTGTTAGAAGCAAGCCCCTCTGCTTTTTAAAGCCTGCTGTTTTGCCTTTTAGTCAGCCAGGCCGATCTGATCTAGACGTTGCATGATCTCCTTCGCTCCGTTGACCATACCATCTATAACCTCTTTGACGGTCGGTGTGTCATTAATCATCCCCACACCCTGCCCGATGGTTATGTTGGCCTCGGAGGGATCGCCTGACTCGTAAGCATTAACGCCCCTCTCACCCCTGATCATTGGCAGGAGCTCTTCCAGCGAGGCGCCTTTGTTCTCCATCTCAAGGATCTTCTCCGTGTGCTCGTTCCTGACCACTCGTGACGCATTCATAATGGACTTTTGTATGAGGATGGTGTCCATTTCGCCAAGTCCGTGCATCCAGGTTTTAATGTTGTCATGGATCCGCGCTTCCTGGGTACACATGAATCGTGTGCCTATGAGGACGCCCTCGGCGCCCAGCGCCAGAGCGGCAACCAGGCCTCTCGCGTCGGTGATGCCACCGGCCGCGACTACAGGGATATCCACGGCATTAGCGGCGATCGGGACACGCACGAAGGTGCCGACCTCTTCCTGCCCGGGGTGCCCGGCGGCCTCGGTGCCGATGATAGTTACTATGTCACAACCGGCACGCTCGGCATTCTGGATGTCGCGCGTCCGGGTTGCGCGGTGCATAGATATCACCCCGGCATCCTTCATGATCTGCATGTAAGGCTTGGGACTGCGGCCCGAAGTCTCGATGACTTTTACACCCTCGTCAATCGACGCCTTAAAATAGTCCTCGTAGTTGATTGTCCGGGCTGTCGGTAGAAGCGTAACATTTATACCAAAGGGTTTGTCGGTGAGCTGCTTAGTCTTCCTGATCACTTCACGTAGTTCGTCGATCGTCTGGAATGAAATCGAAGCGATGATGCCCAGTCCTCCGGCATTGGACTGCGCAGAGACAAGCTCCGGTCCGGATACGTAGGCCATTGGCCCGCCGATAATCGGATATTCGATGTCTAGGATTTCCGTAACTCTAGTCCTCAACATTTTAACCTCCTACTTTCTTTTTGATTGCCGATAAAATCTTAAAAAACCTGTTTAATTCCCGTGCCGAATTTCGTCTACATTAAGTCTCCTTTTCCTTTTGAAGAGGTTAGTACTACTACGTTAAGTTTTTGTTGACTTTCGTTAAAAAATCGTCTATGCTTGCGGTACAAAGGTTTCATATAGATATTTATCAGGGTTTATTTAATTATTTAACGTAGTAGGATTAGGATATGCTGCCTTCCCCTTTAAGTTCCACTATTTTCTTGGTAAGTTCCGGCACCACCTTAAAGATGTCGTCCACAATGCCGTAATTAGCAGTATTGAAAATAGATGCTTGGGCATCTTGGTTGATGGCCACGATCATTTTTGAGGCCTTCATGCCGAGAATGTGTTGGAAGGCTCCGCTAATACCGAGGGCAATATAGAGCTTTGGTTTCACCACCTTGCCGGATAAACCCACTTGGTGTTCAGACGGAAGCCAGTCGCAATCTACCACTGGTCTTGAGCAGGATACCTGGCCACCTAATAGATCAGCCAGCCTCTCAACCATTTCCAGGTTCTCTTTTCCCTTTATACCCCTGCCCACTGAAACCAGGACTTCCGCCTGGGAGATATCGATACCGCCTGTTTTTGGTTCAATAAATCCTTCATACTTCTTGTAGCTGATGTCCTCCAGGTGGAAATCAACTTCCTCAATCTGCCCGTGTTTATCGCACTCTCCGATATCGAATTCACCAACACGGCCGGTAATCATCATTGTTTCACACGGAGAAAATGAGTAGACGGCATTTACCTTTCCGTTATAGATCGACCGGGTGATTAATAAAGTGCTGTCCTCTATATTTATATCAATACAATCTGTAATAAGAGGAGCTTCCAGTTCAACTGATAGAGAAGGAGCCAGGTCCATACCAAAGGAACTATGCCCCAATAGCACAATCTTCGGTTTTCTTTTTTTTATTAGAGGAACCAGTATCTTTTGATAGGGCTCGGGCAGAGATGTATCCCAATTGCCGTTATTCACTACCAGAACCCTATCTGCCCACCTGGCGAGGGTCTCTGCGTGCTGTCCCACGTCTCTGCCGATAATCACTGAATTCAGTTCCATACCAGATTGATCAGCTAATTTTCTTCCCTTACTCAGCATCTGTAGCGAAACTTCAGTCAGATGTTGTTTGGAATATTCCGCAACAACTAATATTTCGGTCATTTAAAGAATTCCCGCACTCTTGAGTATTCTAGCCAATTTTTCCGCCGATTCGTCGGGTGAACCGGATATTATTTCTGCTCTTTTGCCTTGTGGCGGCAACTCTAATTTTTCCAGCTTTACCATCGGACTTTTTTCTACTGGATAAATCTCAATCTGGTCCAGGGATACGATCTGCAATTCCTTCTTCATTGACCTTCTGATAGCGGACACAGAGAGATACCTCGGTTGGTTAATTCCGGTCTGAATAGTCAGTAGGGCGGGGAGTTTCAATGTGTAGTTTTCAAACGCCCCCGCCTCCAGTTCTCTTTTTACCTGCATAGTTTTCTCCCCCACTTCCAACCCAACAATCATGGTAGCATGGGGAATACCAAGCATTTCAGCCACCATACATCCAAGCTGACCACTATTGAAATCTTCAGACTGGGCGCCAAAAAGTACCAGGTCGTAGGGTAAGCCCTCAATTACTTTGGCGAGTACTCGGGCAACAACAGAGGGCTCGGCGGTAACGAAATCCTCATCAATCCGGATGGCCCGATCAGCTGTCATGGCCAGGGCTCTTTTTAAAATCTCGTCCCAGCCTTTGGGTCCTGCCGTAATTGCGGTAAAGGTGCCTCCCTGCTTCTCCTTAACCCGCGTCGCTGCTTCCAAGACATACTCATCCCATTCGTTTATCTTGAAAATCAGTCCGTCTTTCTCGATCTCTTTTTGGGCGGGATCTATTTTCAGGGTGTCTACTATTGAAGCATCTGGAACCATTTTAATGCAGGCTATGATATCCATACTACTCTATTCCGCAGCCTTCCCTACAATCTCAGAAATGTCTTTTACGGAAAGCTTATCATCAAGCCCTTCTGCTTTTACGGCGTCCTCAAGCATGGTCAAGCAATTGGGGCAGGCCACTGCCAGTATATTAGCGCCTGTCTCAACAGCCTCCCTGACCCTGCGTCTTGATGGACTGTCGGCACTGCCTCCAAGGAAATCAATGTAAAAGTTGGCCCCGCCGCCGCCGCAGCAGAGCGCGCTGTCCCTGTTTCTCTCCATCTCGATCAGATCAATTCCTGGAATGGCCTTTAGAATTTCTCTGAAAGCCTCATATTCACCATTCCAACGTCCAAGGAAGCACGGATCGTGGATGGTAACCTTGGCCTCAAACCCGTTGGTAACATTCAGTCGGCCATCATTGATGAGGTTTTGAAGAAATTGCGTCTGGTGTAAAACCTCGAAGCTCCCATTATATTTTGGATATTCGTTCTTTATGGCGTTGTATGAATGGGGCGAGAGGGTAACAATCCTTTGCACGCCAAGATCCTTGAACTGGGCAATGTTTTCCTCAGCTTGCATTTCAAATAATGCCGTTTCACCAATCATGTTCACTTCATTGCCATCGCATTTTTCTTCATTACCCAGCACACCAAATGAGACACCGGCCTTTTGAAGCGCCTTGCCAAGTATCTTAGCGGTCTCCTGAGCCCGTGTATCATAGGAACCGATACAGCCAACGTAATAGAGATAGTCCTGGCCCTGGTATTGTTCTATCTCCGTTCCCTCCAGCCATTCACCCCTCTTGGTTTGTGCGGTGCCGTATGGATTTCCATATCGTTGAATATTCTCCAGGAAGTCTTTAACCTCAGAAGGTATGGTGCCTCTCTCAACCATCTCTTCCTTGGCGGCTATTATTATGTTGAGTATGTCAACATTAAAGCTGAGTGGGCATTTAACTTCGCAGTTTTTGCATGCTGTGCAGGAAAATATGATATGAGCAAAATGCTCTGTCCAGTCTAATTCATCGCTGAGCCAGGCTCGGGTTAGCCACAATCTTCCTCCACAGGAATAAGTCTCCATGCGGTATCTGGCATATGCGGGACAGTTGTTGACATCCATCCAGCTTACCGGAAATTTGCAGTAACCACACCTGAAGCATCTATGTATGATATCACTGTATTTAAAATCCTCTAAAGTCATCAGATTACCTCCCAGGCTTTTCGAACGGCTTCGTTGTACTCAGTAACGCCCTTAGAGGGCGGGTTCCCAGTTTCCAGGATTCATGATTCCATTGGGGTCAAGGAGTTGTTTCACCTTCCTCATGAGGTCGAAAGTACTGGAATTTAATCTCTCCATAACCAGCTTTTGACCATAGAGTCCAGGTTTCCAGATTGTCCCTCCCAGTTTCAGAACAAGATCGTCTGTTTCGTGCAGCGCGGCCTTCGCGTGCTTGATGGTTTCCGGGTCCGCTCTATTAAAGGCGTACGTCCAGGAGAACATCATAGCGTGGGCGGCGCCAATGCAGCGTCCAAGTACCGTGTATGGTATGTCGTGTTTTTCGGAAATTTGCCTTCCTCTCCGGTAGCATTCTGGGTATGTATCAATAGGCATAATGCTGCCGACATATTCAAAGCCGCCTCCCTTCCGCCAGTCAGAGGTTTTTGAGATTTGAGGTCGTTGCAGGCCTCGGTTGAAACCCAGGTACCCGCCGTCTCCTTTACGAATATATTCTCCCAATGTATCGTCAAAGATTATTTCCTGTTTGAACTCAAGCTCTTTTTCTGAATCTGCGGACAGGTTAATAGTTATGTGCTGAAGCCCGCTGGAAAAAGGTGGTATTGCCTGGCTAAAAGCCACTATATCCTCAACCATCTGAGTATGGGTAAGTTTATAAATAATTTCAGGGATCAGTTCTTCGTTATCAACAGCAAATAGAGCCGCTCCTCTGATTTTTTTACAGGGGAAGAGGCGTAGAGATACCTTGGTGATGATGCCGGTTGTGCCGGTCCATCCCAGGAAAAGCCCCACATCAGGCAGGGGGTGCAGGGTGAACCAGCCCGAACCTATCGAACAGGAGCCGAATTGGCAGATCTCGCCGGTTGGCAGAACTACCTCTAACCCATTAATCATATCGGAATTAAAGCCGTATGGCTGCGCAAGATCTCCCTGCCCATGGATAGCCATATTGCCGGCAATGGTGGCGGTGGGCGGCGCTCCCGGTTCTGAATGGGTCAGATGGGGACAATGCCTCTCCAGATAAGAGGTCAATTGGCCCTGTGAGACGCCGCACTCCACGACAGTGTAACGAGCCTTCTCATTTACCTCGATGATACTGTCCATTCTCTTAAGGTCCAGAAGAATTCCTCCCTTAAAAGGGACAGCCAGACCGGCTAAGGACAGACCCCCTCCAAGAGGAACTACGGGTATCTTCTCCTTGTTTGCGAGTTGAACAATCTTCTGAATCTGTTCGGGGGTCCTGGGCGATACCGCATAGTCCGGCCGGTGTGGTTCTGTTGTCCCGAGGTCCCAGGAATAGATGAAAAGCTCTTCCGGCTGAACGGAGCTATGGTCTTTACCAACTATCTCCACGAGTGCTTCGTAAACTGAATTCATGAAATTACCTCCATCCCGCCGGATTTTCGCCGATGGCGAGTCGGCAAAGATCGCTCATATAAATAGGCGCGATACCGTTTCTAGTGACTATCTGAGCCATGGTGTTATAACAGGCGGGGCAATTAAAGACACACACTTCGGCTCCGGCGCTTTTCATATCCTCAATATTTTTTTTCTCAATTTCCGCGGCTCGCTTACGGCTCCCCTCCTGTCTCTGCCCAACAATTGTGCCGCCGCAACAAAGCGCGTTCTCATCAACATATTCCCTTTCAACAGCTTCCGCGCCAATCAACTCAAAGATGTCTTGTACAAAGTGGTGCTTATCGGAAGACAATCGAGATGAACACGGACGCTGATAAGCTACTTTTAAATTCACTGGTTCTATCTCATCCTTGAGTTCCTTTAACCGATCATATAGAAATTCAAAAAAGTGAACAGGCTTGAACGGAACCTCAATACCAACCGCCGAGCAGTAAGAGGTGTATGTTCCATAACATTCGTCATGGAAACAGATAACCTCATCAACCTCATGTTTGGCAATGGTTTCGATGATCTTGGGCAGTCTGTCATTTATTACAGAGGTTCTGGCATAGTGGAGGTACATGAGTTGACAGAAATAATGAAACATTTTACGGGGGTCTGATGAAATTACAGGTACTCCTTCAAACAGTTTTCCCTGTATCAAAAACATGAGATCGGAGAAGACCCCCATAAGAAGAGATCGCCCGTTCACTTTCTCAATTACGGGTTCTCCCCGAAATGGAACGCCTAAATTTATACCCCGTTGGATAAGAGGTCGAGGCAGCGGGGGAATATCAAGTTCTTCCTGTTTCTCTACAATGAGGTAGAAGGGATGATTGTTCATCGGGCAGTATTCCTCGCAGGCGTAACAGGTAACACATTCGTGTAATACGAAGGAATCCTCACCATGCCCTATTTTTAATATTTCCTTTTTCGCGCTTTCCTTATCAATGTCAATGTATTGGCACTTGATAAGGCAATCTTGAGTGCGGCAACTCAGACATTTTTTTTCATCATATTTAACTTCATACATCAATCGCCTCCTTATCCTTAGTGGATATTTTAGTTGTGCACGCTAGCCGAGTTTGACTTAATTAGGGTTTTTTCCAATAATGCCTCGATGCCTAGTTCAGTGATATTTCCTTATTTGCACTTGTCACAATTAAATTTCAATAACAATAACACTTTGGGAAAGCAGGAATCAATTACTATTCGGCCTAAAATTTTCCCCAATTCAATATTTTCATTCGCGAATTTGAATTTTTACTCCATGAAACGTTGAGTCATTGTCGATCAGCGGTATAACCTGCTGGACATTAAATCTCATAATCGGCCCTGGCCAGTAGCTCTTTGATAGATAAACAGGCCGTGGAGTCCGGCGGCAGTTCCCAGAGCGACTTCCCCTTGAGGTTATAGTCCCGGACAACGGCATCGTAATCTAGTTTTCCCATATAGACCTCTCCAGTGGATTGTATCAACTGCTCAGCCTCATGATAAAATTCATGGTTGCCCACCAGATAGAGGTGTTCATATTGAAGCTCTACAGCTTGAGCTATCTTTTTAACCCTCTCAACATGTTTTATTGACTTAAGGGAAGGGTCTAAAATTACAAATAGGTCGTCCACCCTTGGCACCACCCGCCTGTTCAGGTGCTCCAACCCCGCTGGTGAGTCTATCAGAATGTTTTTATAATGCTGACCAATAGTAGGAATAATAAACTCAAAAAGGAAACTGGCCGAGCGATAGTCGCCTTCTGTCCAGCGCGGTCCCAGGGAGAAGAGGTCAAATTTTTCCGATCGGTAATATGAATAATTTTTTAAAAGTAGCGGTATCTTTACAAAGGGTGGACCAGCCCCCATTTCAAAAAAGGCGTCCTCATTTTCAAGCTCTTCGGCCAGATCAGAAAGGGTCTTTAGCGATACTTCTCGGTTAATTTCGGTCTTCACCCTCGTTTCTTCCAGTTCCACTCCGAGCATGTTCGCCAGACTCTGGTCAGGGTCGATGTCTAAGAGCAAAAGCGGTGTTTTCAGATATCTGGCTAGGAGAGCAACGAATGTGGACTTGCCGGTGCCCCCTCTGCCTATAGCCATGGTAATTTTTCCAACATTCTCCATTGAAGAGGTCAGCCGTGTAATTTTTGCTGCTTCCGCTATGATACGGGCGCCAAGTTCATCATCACGAGTCATGATATCCCACTTTCAATATTTTTAGCGGCTGAGACTGTACGCCCGATCCCTCCAGTTTTCTTAAAAACCGGACAAATTTTCCACTTCAAGGCATAGTAATCTCCCGAAGCCCTTGCTGTCAAGCGGATATCCACCCGTCAGCCATGGCCAAACACCACCTGGTAGTGACGGCGTAGCGGGAAGGCCGAAGGAAGCCACATGAACCCACCAACGTCAACCAGATGGGCTTGGAATGTCTAGCTGATTGGTTACAGAGGAGAATTAGGTGGTGTGTAGGTACTGTATATTATGGTTACTGCCGTAGATGAAAAAATGCAACATACGTGCATCTATACGTAACAAAATGGTAATTGACCAATAAAGGGTATTCGTCAATATTTGGGCAGTCGTAAAGTGCATCAGCTTGCCATAGTCCACGGTCGATCATGCCACTGTTACCTTGCCCAATTCAAGAGATAGCCCTCAATCGAAAAATAAGGCAGGCACAATATGTTGCGGTTCGCAATTTGGTCTCTAAAACTGTGATCACTTGCCATGAGGTTCGGACTTTTCAACCGTGCAGTGAGCCCTACGAAGGCCTCCCAAGTAATTGAAATGCAAACGCCATCACACCTCCTCGGTGTCAGACAAATCAAAGGTTTTTCAGGTAGTCGATATTTTCAGATTTTGGAAGGTGATCAAAGAATTCATCAGGGTGAAAACGGTATGCGTTCCACCCTGATGCCTTACAACTAGGCGTACAGATTATCAATCCATTTCATGGCCTCCACGTCGCTGATTTTGCCCAAATACCGCTCTGTTGTTGAAAGATTCGAATGTCGTAATATGATTTTTGAAACGATCTCGATAGGCACACCAGAGCGTGATGCATAAGTAGCAGCATGACGCCTGAGATCATGGGGCCTGAGGTGGATACCAACTACGGCACCTGCTTTGGCCACCATTTCTCTCGCAGCCTCATAACATATAGGGAAAATCCGTTGATCCGGTTGAATGGTCATCTCCCTGACATCACTACTGTCCGGTTGTTAATTGAATAATAACAACTGTTTATCGGAAGCCCCTGTTTCATTTTTGTAATCTTCCTCCTGGAAGGCCTGTAAAATGGGGATTTTCTCTAAATGTAATCTTCCTCCTGGAAGGCCTGTAAAATGGGGATTTTCTCTAAAAGAGTGACACTCAAAACCTGTAGAATTGTGTAGAGGCTTTGTTCTAATCCAAGCCTCTTCTTGAGGATCGCGACGAGGACATAAACGGAAATGGCGATCCAGATTTGGGTCTTCACCGCATTTGGCGATGTGCCGTAAAATGCCTTGATCCGCAGGTGCTGCTTGATCCATTTGAAAAATAGCTCTATCCGCCACCGCGCTTTGAACAGCTGTGCTATAGTGAGAGGGGGAAGAGCGAAATTGTTTGTCAGAAACACAAAGGTCTTTTCGGTCTCGACGTCGAGATAGCGGATGCGCCGCAGTTTTTCTGGATAGTCTTTCTTTGCATAGAAGCCCGTCAGGACAACAATCTGATCGCATTTGAGACCTGTTGATTTGTCTACGTGGTGAGAGTAAAGACGTCTGAAGCCGAAGTTGCTTTTGGCGCGGCTCACAAAAAAGGCGGCGGCTTGATGGATGGTATAGAGCCGTGAGTAATCCACATAACCACGATCCATCACATAGAATGAGCCTGGTTCCGGGATCAAGATATCGAGGATTCTGACATCGTGCAGTTTCCCGTCGGAAATATAGATGAATTCGGGGATGCTGCCCCGCAGATTCAGCAGTGTGTGCAGTTTGATTGCCCCCTTGGTATCGCGAAATCGAGCCCATGGGAACAGTGAAAGGCACAGGTCGATGGTAGTGGAATCTAGAGCGTAGACCGTAGCTTCCAAATCTACCCCGAATTCTTCGTGTGCATAGAGATCTTTGGCGGCAGCGATGAGTATTTGAGCGAAGTCGGCGTAGATGCGCCAGTCGCGATTTTCGTTTGCATCGGCCAAAGTACTCCGGGAAACCCGTGACCGAATCCCCATGTGATAGAGTTTCGGTTGGACCGCCCGCAGGCACACCTCGATGTCTCGCAGGCTTTCGCGGTAGGTCAGTTGGGCGAAGGCCATACAAAAAAACTGTTCCAGGCATGTGAACGCCCGGACCTTGAAATTGCCGCGATATCGGTTGACACACTTTCGGAATTCGTGAAGTGGGAGGTGATCCATTACCTGGGAGAAAACGATTCGTTCGGAGTTCATAGGCCATCCCCTCGACAGTGGAATGGCCGAATTGTACTAAAATTGAGGTCAAATCGATCACGATATTTAGGTAATTTAACATATTGAATTTATGTAATTAATAGCGCTTGTGAAAAAAAAACATATTGAATTTATGTAATTAATAGCGCTTGTGAAAAAAAATACCCGGACACTAGTGAGTAAAAATAAATTTTTAGTAAGCACTAACTAAATTAATTCTGTCGTCATAATAACGATAGAAAATTAATAAAAAACTATAAAATTACGCTTGACAATATGACCGGATCATGTGTAAGTTATTACTCATCTTATAAATAATAAGGAGGGGTAAAAGATGTACAAAAATTTAATGAAACTGGTTTTTTTAGTGGCTGTTGTTCTTGCTTTTTCGCTGGCTTCGACTGGCCTGGTTTTCGCGACTAACCCATATGCAGGGAAGTACGAAGGCACTTTTACCGGAGGTTATCAAGGTACCTGGACAGCCACCGTGGCTGACGATGGAAGCATCGCGGATTTAGAGGTAAGTCTTCTCCCGGGTACCAAGGGCGAAGGTTCGGTCAGCAAAGATGGTAAATGGAACGTTTTGCTTTCCGCCGATGTAGGTGAATTTAATTTCGACGGCCAGGTGGATAAAAACTTAAAAGTCAAAGGTTCCTGGGAAATGGGCGATTTTGAAGGTCAGGGCAAAAAATAATAATTTTTAAGCTGAAAACTTAACACAGACAAAACACCACTTAACCACAACGTAATCTAATATTAAGCTGAAAGGCGGGTGACCCCGACAACTTTCTGTTGTCGGGGTCACCTGCCCAAACATATCTATCGCAGCCATTAGAATTTGGAAAAAATTATCAAGAAAAGATTACTATGAGGCAGAGCGTGACCGAAGTACTTGCTATGGCATACCATTGATATTGTTGTAAAATTTTACCGCGAGGAGCATTGGCCTCGAAGCAATACCGAGATTTTCTAATCAGAACGTGTTTCGGCCATTCTTTCCAAGGCTTTTCCTGCACTCCGCAGACTCCTAGTCCTAAAAAGCTCCCTAAAAGCTCTCTTTTGACATCCCCTTGGGGTTCGGTTAAGATGCAGTCGTCTGCAAGGCGCAGGTATACCCTTAATGCCGTTAATTAAAGAAAAGTCAGATCCCAACCGCGGGTTGACAGCAGCCGCAGGTGTTTTGCTTTGTTTGCTGGCCGTGGTATTCATGTGGCTTCTGCTTTTCCGCTGAGCCATCATTACCGGGCAGTGCTTGGACGCAGGTGATGGCTCAATATTGGTTGACAGAGTAAATTTTTGTTGGTTACTATGCTTGAGAATCAACAGATAGGGTTTTCTTGTGTATTTTTGACGAGAAATCGTCATTATATGGCAGGCAAAGGCTTTTCAACACCTTGAATGACCTAAGGTGAGAGACCTCGCGGCGTACAAGAAACACTAAACAAGGTTGCATGCGCAACAACACATGACCGGAAAAAGAACCCTGTTATAGCTTCCAATAGATCGAAAAATTTTTTTTATCAGGTCAGACACGGGGTTATCAATGAGGCAAAGAATTATTTACACATTCCTGATTGTTCTCATTTCAGTCCTCATGTCCGCTGCTCCCGCACTGTCAGCCACCCGCGGCCTGCGTGTTATCAATGTGGTGACCAAAGAAGGGAAAAAGATTGGTCTCTATAAGGATTACCACGCCCTGGTTGTGGGCGTCAGCGATTACGAGTATTGGCCGAAGCTGCCTTATACCATAGATGACTGCAAAGAGGTGTCAGCCAAGCTGAGGGAGCTTGGCTTTCAGGTAAAGCAGGTGTTTGATCCCACGTCCCGGGAGCTGAAGACGGCCTTATCCGAGATGGTCTATAAAATGGGCCGGGAAGAGAATCGGGCTATTTTATTCTATTATGCGGGTCATGGTGAAACGGAAAAGTTGGCTGACAAGACGAATATGGGGTACATCGTTCCCAGGGACTGCCCGATGTTAAAGAACGATCCCATGGGTTTTGCCACGCACGCCGTCAGCATGAGGGATATAGAGTCGGCCTCCCTGAAGATCAGGGCCAGGCATGTGATTATGCTGTTTGATTCATGTTTTTCAGGCGCTCTGTTCGCCCTGGTGAGGGCGGTGCCTCATGATATTACCGAGAAGAGCCTGCTGCCGGTAAGGCAGTACATCACGGCCGGCCGGGAAGATGAACAGGTGCCGGATAAAAGCATATTTAAAAGGTGCTTGTTAGTTGGCCTGGATGGTGATGCGGATCTGACCGGTGACGGGTATATTACGGGGTCGGAACTGGGGATGTATCTCTCGGACAGGGTGGTCAATTACACGCACCGCATGCAGCACCCGCAATATGGCAAAATAAACAACCCGAATCTTGACAGGGGTGAATTTATTTTTGTACCCGCAAAAGCACGCCAGAAGCAGGCAAAACGGGGAGCAAAGGTTCAGGAGGAAGAAACCGCCATTGCTGAGGAACTCAAAAAGCTGAGGGAGGAACGGAAAAAGACTGAAGAGCTCATGCGGCAGATGAGGCAGCTTCTGGAAGCCAAGCTTAAGGTTGACGAGAAAGAAAAGGAAGTCCAGGCCGAGAAGCTGGATGTGGAGGAAAGGCTTAAACTGGCCAAAGAAGAACAGCAGCAGGATAAAAAGGCAAAGGATTCCAGGATAAAGGAACTGGAGATCAAGCGCATGGAAGCGGAAACAAAACACCAAAGGGAGGTGGAAGAAAAGAAGGCCCTGGAAGAAGAGCTGAAGCGGGTAAAGGCTGAAATGGAGAGATTGAAACAGCAGAAAGACTTGAATGCTAAAAAAGCCGACGAGCAGCGTTTGGCCTCCATCCCAAAAACCAAGATGGATGTTTTTCAAAGGGTAAGGCTTGGGCAAAGCCCTTTTGTGATCGATGATTTTGAAGACGAGGACCTGTGGGCCGTAAATTTTCATGACAATTGGCTGAAAAAAGCCGTGGGATCATCGGAAATACTTCTTACCGCGGACACCACTCAAGGAGCCAACAGCACTTCCTGCTCCATGAAAATGAAGTATGACCTGGGTGAAAATGCGATGGTTTTGGCCCTAATAGGCGGCAGAACCATTTCCAGGATCAAACAGATCAAGAAAAATAAGATAACTGCTTATGATTTCTCAAAATATAATAAATTCGTTTTCTATCTGAAAGGGGAGAAAAAGAAAGGCTTCTTTTCGAGGCCGCATAGAATCCACATAGTTTTTTCCTGTTATAATGAAGATCTGGCTAAATCGAATAAGTGGGTCAGTTATTATAACGAAGCTAAGATTGTACCGACTCTTGAATGGCAAAAAATTGAAATTTACTTTGACGATCTTGTGCCTTCCGCAGGGACGAAGAAAAACATCAAGAATTACCCGGAGAAGCCTGATCTACGCAATATTCTGAATATCCTTTTTCTTTTTACGAGCCATAGTTTTGATGGAGGCATGCCCGGTTCCAATACCGTGTGGATTGACGAGATACGGCTGGAATAATTCTTGATGATCAGCGGAAGTTTACGGCCCCTGACAACCTTGGGCCGCTTAGGTCATGGTTTCATTTTTTCAGGGTGCGTCAATTCATGACTGGTGATTTAACGACCGAAATCTTTTCATAATCCGTGTCACCGTGAAAAGGAAAGTATAATGAGAGTTCTTTTAAAGGTGCTCTTTGTATTATGTCTGAGTGTATTTCTGATAGTTGGCAGCGTCTGTTTTTCCGATGCGCAGGAAGGAAAAATTCGGGCAAAGATCGGAATACAGATCAAAACCGGTGATTTAATTAAGCGAGCGAAATCGCAGGACAGGCTTAAAGAGGGCGATCTTCTCCGAATTTACATTCAGCCGGAAAAAACCGGTTATGTTTATGTGGTTCACACCGACCTTAAGAAAGCGGCCCTGCTGAATATGGTGCAGCAGGACGTGCAGAGTTCCGCGCTGGTTATGCCGTCCCTTCAGGAATTTTATCAGGTCGACGGAAAGAGTCCTCAAGAGACTTTTACGATTATTATCGGTACCGGTAAGCCGCCCGAAGCGGTAAACATTTTTAAGGCTGGAGAGGTGCCTTATGCGAGATGGGCTGAGCTTGAGAAAGTCTTGCTCAAAAAGAGCAAAATTGATCTGAGCGGCAAGACGGAAAAACCGTTTCCCATTTCAGGCAATGTCAGGAGTGCAACAGGCGTTGGAGATGTGGACCCATTTGTGAGCAAGCTTCAGATCTATTCAGGGAAGTCCATTCTCGTAAAGAGATATGAGTTTAGAATTAAAAAGTAGAAAAATCCTCAAGCTCATTGTCTTGCTGACGATGGGCGCATTTTTTTGCATTTTCATTTACATATGGGCAAGAAACTCCGTCTGGACGGAAGCGGACTATAAAACACTTGATCTGGTGTACAGACAGGTGGTGAAACAAGGGTACGGCCCCCCAATCTCGCCTCAAATCGTCTACATCACCATGACGGACGATTCTTACGAATATTTCGGCAGAAATATCCTGGATCGAGCCGACCTGGCCAAAATTAACCATGCCTTAAGTGACCTGGGTGTTGAAAGCGTGGCCTATGACATCATTTTTGCCCGACCAAGCCAGCCCGATTCAGACCGGAAATTCAAATCATCCCTGGCGCAACTAGGTTCCGTATACCTGCCCATAGGACTGGCTTATTCAGACAAGAAGAAATCCTTTCAATGGAAAGAAGGCAGTGCTTACAGACGATTTCGATCGGATTGTCTGAATAGGCCTGTTGAAAAAGGTTTGCCAAATCCATTTTACGCTACCAAAGCTCTGATGCAGACTGACGCTTTTTCAGGGGCTGCTTTCAGTTCAGGTCATATCAGCGCATATAGTGATTCCGATGGTGTATATCGGCATATGATTATGCTGTTAAAGGTGGATGATCTTTATTTCCCAACGCTCACCTTATCCATGCTGCTTGATTACGCCGGAGTCTCTTTCGAGGACATAACCGTGCACTGGGGAGAAAAGATTGTTATTCCCGCGAGGCAAGCAGGTTTACTGGACAGTGAGATTACCATCCCTATTGACGGCCGAGGGCGGGCGTATATCCCCTTTGCCCAGGTATGGAATAAAGACTTTAACAAGATTCAGGCGCACTCCTTTTTACAATATTTTGAGGATGAAGGGTTAAGAGGAAATTTAACGGATTTTTTTGAAGGAAAATTCGTTTTTATCGGGGACGTCTCCGTTGGAACGTCCGATCTGGGGCAGACGCCCCTTGAAAAGGACGTGCCCTTAATCGCCATCCATACCGCCATGCTGAACGGTCTGCTCACAAACACATTTTACAACAAGACTTCTCTCTGGCGCGCCGTCATCCTGATCTTTGTCCTTGGATGCCTGCTGGCCGTTTCAGCCCTGCCAAAATCTTCATGGCCCCTATATACGGTTGGAGGAATTATTTTGGCGGGCCTGATAGGATTCACATGGCTCCAGTTCATCAAGTTTCAGCTTTTTCCATTGGTCACAGTTGGAAGCAGCGTTCTATTTATCTTTTTTACCCTGGTCATCGGGATAGAAATATCCGTTTCCAAAGAACGATCCTTTATAAAAAACACTTTTTCCAGATACTTGCCCGAAAAAGTGGTAGACCATCTGCTCGAACGCCCGGAGCTTATTAAACTGGGCGGTGAAGAAAGAGTTATCACCGTCCTATTCTCGGACCTTGAAAATTTTACCGCGATTTCCGAAAGCATGACGCCCCCTGATCTCGTCAATCTGCTCAATGAGTATCTCACCGAAATGACAGGCATCATATTAGCAAAAGGGGGTATTATTGATAAATATCAAGGGGATGGCATTATGGCAGAGTTCGGGGTCCCCATTCCCGCTCCGGATCATGCCGATATGGCCGTAAGGACCGGTTTAACCATGCAACGCCGTTTGAAAAAACTGCAGCGGGAATGGAGCCGCAAGGGGCTTCCCGAATTAAATTGCCGCGTTGGGATCAATACCGGCCCCATGATCATCGGCAACATGGGCTCTGACCAGGTTTTCGACTATACGGTCATCGGAGACGCCGTGAATCTGGCATCCCGGCTGGAAGGAGCGAACAAGCAGTATCATACCTTTTTAATGATTTCAGAATTGACCTACGATCAGTTAACCCCGGAGATGTTTAAAACACGGATACTGGACGTGATCAAGGTCAAGGGAAAGTCAAAAGCCGTGAAAGTTTTTGAAGTCTACGGCGAAAACTCGGGAACCATGGATCCGGCCGATGAATTATATTATCAGACCTATCATACTGCTTTTAAGGCTTACTTAAACCGGAATTTTGCCCTGGCGCACACAAACTTTCTCAAGACGCTGTCCATGCGCCCTGAAGATCCCGCGTCAAAGGAGATGATTTCGCGCATTGACGCGGTCAACGGCCTGGATCTGCCTGCTGACTGGGATGGATCTGTCGCCTTGACTTCAAAATAAAAGAAACAGCCTCGTCAGCGTGTCATGGAACAAGGTGGTCGCAACCATGGCGGAGATCGGCTCTAAAAAATGGTAATACACCATTAAAACTGCACTTAGTTCTTTAATAATCAGCTGATATCATATTTGAATCAGTATGTTGTCAAAGAGCCAATTTAGTGCAACTTTGCCCTTTGGGGTTCGGTTAAGATGCAGTCGCCAGCATGGCACAGGTATTTTCTTGATGTCGTTAATTAAAGAAAAGTCCAGTCCCAGCCGCGGCTTTAAAGCAGCCGGAGGTGTTTTGCTTTGTCTGCTGGCCGTGGTATTCATGTGGCTCGGGTTTTCGTCATTTCTGGTCGGCCTGGCTTATTCGCTTCAAAAAGGCTTCTGGGTCGCCTGTCTGGCCGGGGCCGGGCTAACGTGCGGGGGAGGCTGGCTTCTGGTGTGGAGCGTGAGGAAGGTGGCCCGCAATTCCTCCCGGGAAAGCCGTGAGGAGGGTTACTTGACTTGAGCCTGTCTGAAGATAATCTGGCCCAGGAAGACACAGCGGCCGAGCTCAGCCGTTACGGGATCGTTCGCCTTGAACTGCCGCTGCCTCACAACCCCGGAACAATAAACAGCTATCTCTTGACCGGACAGCAGCCGGTTCTGGTAGACACCGGGCTGGGCGCGCCCATTCCCCTGAAGCGGCTCAAGGAGGCTCTGGCCCGGGAAGGCGTTCGGCCGGATGAAATCAAACACGTCTTTCTGACCCATGGTCACATGGACCATGCCGGCGCAGCGGCCGGCCTGGCCCAGGATTTTGGAACCTTGGTCTGGGCCCACCTCCTGGAGAAGCCCAGGCTGGACGGGCGGCAGGCAGATTTCATGGCTCATGAAGCGCCCCGGCTGTTCAAACGTCTGGGGGTTGACGATATGGCCCTGGAAAATGCAGGTCAGGCACTCAGGTCTGCCGCAGAGACCTACCGCCGCATGCGGCTGGACAGCTTCGAACCCCTGTGGCACGGGCAGCAGCTACCGGTTGACGGTTATGACCTGCGGATCATCTTTACTCCAGGGCATTCCCCGGGCAGTGTCTGTTTTCTTGAACAAAACCAGAAAATCCTTTTCACGGGCGACACCCTCCTCTCCCTGGGAACGCCCCGGCCGACAATGAGCATGGACGGCCAGGGGAGAGCGTATTTTAACGGATTTTTGGAACTGCAAGAAAGCATGGCCGCGCTGGCGACTGTGGAGGCCAACCTGGTTTTGCCCGGGCATGGCCCGCCGGCCCGGCTGCCGGATTTAATTGCCAGGGCTAGGGCCTCACTGGCCAGAAAACAGACCCTGCTTTTGAAAAAGGTCTGCCAGGATTTCACGCCTTATGATCTGATCCGCAAGCGAGACAGGCGGACCGGAAGCGCTTATTTGGCTGTTGATTTATATCAGACCCGCGCCATTCTTGAAGCTTTTTTAGCTGAAGGAGCGGTTAAGGTTGAAGTGCGGCATGGTGTGGAACATTTTTCTCCGGGATAAAAAATAGATATTTTACTTGAATTTTTACTCTTAAGTTTTCAAAATATCGAATAAAATTTTTATTCTAACATCCTCATACTAAATTGCATTCAAATATAGATAAAATTCATTTTCCTGTCATTGCAAGCCCTTGGCTTTCGCTCTGGACAGGCTCCGCAAAGCAATCTCAAATTAATCAATAATTATTATCAGATCGAGATTCGTCGCTGAAGAAATATACGGGCGGGGATAAACCCCGCCCCTACAATACCGATTTAAAGTAGGAGCGGGGTTTATCCCCGCCCTCTTCCAAAACTTGAAAACAATTTCTTTGCCAAATAACACTACGGCTCCTGCCAGAGGGCCGGGGCTCTGAATGACAATTCGTTAGTAAATGTTTGATCGCAACCTGGTATCAGAACGCCCTGTTCGGCCTCAAACCAAATTTTATACTTCTTAAATGAAAGGTTGACTTTCCTTTTGTGACTTAATTATGTTATACTATGCAAAATTCAAAATTCCTGGAAGGCAGCGTGAACTGGTATGGGAGACTACTTTACCACACATGATATAGCGCTCATGCTTAATGTCACTCGGGTTACGGTCAGAAACTGGATCATTAAGGGCCGCCTGGCAGCCACGGCCACCCCGGGGGGACATCGCCGCATCAGCCGGCAGGAGCTGGTGCGTTTCATGGAAGCGAACAACTACGATCCTGAAATCATCCGGGAGTATGAGCTGACCCGCCGCAAGAGATTCGTCTACTGCTGGGAATACCACCACAAGGGCTTTGTTAATCTCGGTCATCGTCATCAGTGTGCGAGCTGTATAGTCTTTGCCTCCCGGGCTCAGCGCTGTTATATCCTGAGACAGGAAACAGGACACCTTAAAGTACACTGCGAAGACGCCTGCGACGAATGCGCGTATTATCGAAAGTATTTCGCCAAATCCGCCTGAGTTCATCTTTAGGAAAATCCGCCTTCC
>JAFDHD010000112.1 GCA_019308995.1 Deltaproteobacteria bacterium
CGTCAACGCGGGATTGACTTCAATGTATTCAAATAGTCTGCCTGCCGTTGATCTCAAGAAAGGAAAGACGCCTTTCTTTATACATAGCCAAGGATGAGGCGGGCATTAGATTTCTCCCATGCGCAGCGCACATCAACAGGAGGATAATGGACAGAAAGAATATCATAACAAATGGTTGTACTGTTAAGGGAGTAGCATCATTTTTGTCTTAATAACTCTTTTCATCAAATTACAAATATTAAAAAGAGGAGGGATGACCAATGTACAAAAGAAACCCGTTATTGGGAGCAGGCTGTCTGTTTATTATCGCTTCACTTCTGGTTTTTACTGGTGGAGGAGCGAATCTAGAGGCAGCTTCGCCACAGGTTGAAGGGACCTTTATCTTTGCTGAACCTAATGAGTATCCGGTCATTGACCCGCAAAAGAAGGGGTACGGAGGAAGTAGTTTTATTGTTTATGTTTTTCAAACACCTGTCAGTCCGAGCGGCCTTGACTCACATCTTTTAGGCGTTATTGCCAAATCCTGGGAAACCATTGATCCGCTGACCTGGAAGTTTAATCTGCGTAAAGGCATAAAGTTCCATAATGGAGACCTGCTCACTGCGGCTGATGTTCAATTCTCCGCTTACAGGCAGATGGGCAAGATTGATCCCAAGTTCCGCTCGACCAACACCGGCCTCTGGAAGAGGCTGATTAAAAATGTTGAGACGCCGGACGATTATACCGTTATTATCCATACCAACCAGCCTGACGCCTCGTTTTTGTCCATCATGCGCTGGTTATTCATTGTGCCTAAAAATTATATTGAAAAAATCGGCGACGACGCTTTCGGGAAAAAACCTGTGGGGACCGGTCCTTTTAAGATCACCAAACGCAAAATCGGGGAGTCACTGACCATGGAGGCCCACCTGGACTACTGGAACCAGTCGCCCGAACCCGGTTCAAAGGGACCGGCCAAGGTCAAGACCGTTATCTTGAGGTCCATTCCGCAGGAGCAGACCAGAATGGCCGCCCTGAAAACAGGCGAGATTCACGGGACCATGATCGCACCGGACTCGGCCGCGGCAGTGAGTGAAAACCCAGATATTCGGCTTTTCTATACCCACAAGAATGCGCCAAGATTTATCATGTTCAACTGGAGGCCTCCCCGGAAATCGAAGCGGGCGAGAAAAGCCAAAGCGCCGATTACTGAGAAACCCAACCCGTATATGGATATTCGTGTGCGAAGGGCCTTGAATTACGCCCTTGACGTTGAAGCCGTTATAAAAAATTATCTTACAGGCAAAGAACATAAAACCACACTCGTCGGTCGGGGAGGGATAGGATACAACCCGAACGTTCCTTTCTATGAATACAATCCGGAAAAAGCCAGGAAACTGCTGCTTGAGGCTGGCTATCCCAATGGTTTTAAAACAAAGTTTTACGTCTCTTCAGACCCTCAGCCCTATGTTGAAGCCATGCTACAACAATGGAGAGACATTGGTATCCAAATCCAAAGAGTCCAGGTGTCCGGCCCGGTGGTTAAGAAAAAAATAATAAAAAAGACTCTGGATGGTATGGTCGGGTGGGGCGCCGGCTTTGGAGGTCATGACCCTGCCGCGACCTGGTTGCAGAATTGCGTTAGTTATAAAGGAACCTGGGCTGTCCACGGGAAAAATGAACAGGTCGAGACACTGGTCAAGAAGCAGGCGGCAGAATTTGACCAGGTCAAAAGAGGCCGGATCATTGATGAGATCATCCAGATACTGTGGCGGGACGCCTGGTTCGTGCCTTTGTGGGAATCGGTGCATATTCAAGCCATTAGAGCGGAATGGAACTATAAACAGATGCCAACCCAGCGGATCATTTACTTCTCCAGTTTATCCAAGAAAAGATAGGGTCGGCCGATGTCAGATTCCAGGACATTAATAAAATCGTGTTTGATCCTGGCTGTCGTGTTTAGCCTTGTCGTCAGCACGAGGATTGTGGGGCTATCTATGAATGATTCAGAAAGTGTTTTTTCCAAACCGATCAAGATTGAATCAGGGCTGATCACGGGTTTCGCCGCGGGTGAAAATAAAGCTGTTTATGTATTCAAAGGCATTCCTTATGCCGCGCCGCCGGTGGGAGACCTTCGCTGGAGAGAGCCTCAGCCGGTTGAGGCCTGGGAAGGTGTCCAGGCCTTTACCGAATTTGGCTTCAGCTGCCTTCAGCCCGAAATGCCAGAACCCTATGGCCGGGACTTTGGGGAGCAAAGTGAGGATTGCCTTTATCTCAATGTTTGGACAGGCGCTAAAAGTCAGGACGCTAAACTCCCGGTCATGGTCTGGATCCATGGCGGCGGCTTCTACATGGGTAGCGCCACAACAGACACATATGATGGTGAAGTCCTGGCCAGGGACGGCGTGGTGCTGGTGACCATAAATTATCGGCTCGGCCCGTTCGGCTTCCTGGCCCACCCCCTGTTGTCAAAGGAGTCGGAGCACAAGGTCTCGGGTAATTACGGTCTCCTGGACCAGATCGCGGCCCTCAAATGGGTAAAAAATAATATCGCCTCCTTTGGCGGGGACCCGGACCGGGTCACGATTTTTGGTGAATCGGGCGGAGCCAGAAGCGTCTGCTTTTTAATGGTCTCCCCTTTGGCCAAAGGACTCTTTCACCGGGGCATCGTTCAGAGCGGTTCGCTTTACCGGGCTATCGGTCATCTGACTGAATCCCGGGACGGCCTGCCGCCCATGGAAGAGGAAGGCCAGCGCCTGGCCAAGAAACTCGGCTGTAAAACCCTGGCTGATTTTAGAAAAAAACCCGCGATTGAAATCCTCGAAGCCGCTGAGCCCAAGACCGCGCCTTTACTTTCCCCACCCGCACCGGCTTCGACTTCAGATGATAACGGCCTTACGGCCGGACCGATCATTGACGGCTGGGTGATTCCAGACGATCCGGTCAAGCTTTACAGAAGCGGAAAGCAGCATGATGTCCCGTTGATTATTGGCTCGAACAAGGACGAGGCCAGCATATTCCTCAGGATGTTCAAGTCCAGGGCTGGAGGTTTGGCTCGATCGGTTAAATTCTTTTTCCCAAAACACCACCGGGAGGTCCTTCCGCTCTATGCTGAGTTTGGGGATAACGAGTTCCTTGCAGCCTTAAACAGGTTCATGACAGACGCCGTCTGGACCAGAGCGGCTCGGGCCACGGCCCGGGATATGGCCCAGGTTAAATCCAAGGTCTATCTTTATTTTTTCACCCATCACCGGCCGACTTCACTTGGCCAGTTTGGTTCGTTCCACGGTATAGATATACGATACGCGTTCGGTCATGACCTGGAAGCCAATATTCCATTTACCGAGGAAGACCATATCCTGTCTAAAAAAATGCGCACCTACTGGACCAGGTTCGCGGCCACCGGTGATCCCAATGGGCCTGATCTGGCAAACTGGCCGCCTTACGACAAGGATACGGACCAGTGCCTCGAATTAGGAAGCGAGATAAGGGTGCTGACGCATCTTCGTAAAGAGGCCTGTGACCTCTTTGACAGGATTAACGAGCAGAGACGCAGTAAGTAAATCCTTTGTCTTTTTATCGAGGAGGGATCTTAAACCATAGAAAAAATTAATATATGCGGCCTGGCAAACTCACAAAGGCATCTTGTTGGAGATTTTTTTAAAGCGCAAGAAGTTTTATTTCTTTGTTGGTTATGGTTGACAAATAACAAAAACTATAGCAATTTTTTATCATCATTAGTAACAGAAGAGGAGGAAAGATCGATGAGGAAACTTTCGAGTGTTATTTGTGTTGCTTTGGTGTTGGCGCTGGGGATCATAGTGCTTCCAACCTTTTCCAATGCAGCGGAGTTTAAATATGCTGGTCCCCCAGCTTTTACGGTAACTTATCCCGATGGCAGCGCTAAAATCAAGACTGATGCACCGGAACAGGTTTTTGCGATGAAAATGCCGGATGGTGTAACAATTCAGGTTTCAGTGGCCGATATTCCGGAAGGCGTGGCCTTGAAAGATGCAGGCGAAGCCTATTCAAAAGGACTGGCTGAAAGTCAGAAAAGCGAAGTGGAAATCATTTCCAACGAAGAAATCGAGCTGGAAGATGGTACCAAGGCCTATTTCACTGAAATGGAGTGGATACATCAGGGGTCTACTCTTATCACCACCTTTGTAGTGTCCGTTTATAAGGATGGCAAATGGGTTTATACAGCCGCGCATCCCTGGGCTGACATGGACGAAGCGATTGAATTCGTGAAGAGCTTAGTCATGAACTAATTTTAGAAATGAAAAAGTTTTATAGTTAACAGAGCGTTATCATTTTTATCCAAATCTATTTAGAAGTTTGGATTTCCACTTTCGAGTATAAAATGTTTTATGCCTTTGAGAGCGGGAATCCACAACAGAACAATCCGCTTTCAACTCACTTAAAAGCCTCTCAATTCAATTGTTACTATTAATTCCACAAGGCCTATACCTGCCAATGGATGCAAAAGCAGGCCCTCAGATTGGGGGGAAATTTTTAATAAAAGTTCACTCCTAGACGAATCTTATGCAACAAGTTTTTTACATAAAATCAGATGGCAAAGGTTACGAACTAGTCACCGCATAATTCAGGTTGACATTGACCATCAATCGTATTTAATGGTTTTAAAATTTCTTCCATAAAAAATAAAACCCCGTATTTCATCAAGCGTTTCATCAATGAAGGAGAGAAGCTATGTTTGGTTTGAAAAGTAACTTCGTGCGACATGGAATACTTTGCATTGCTGTCATCTTTATTACAATGGCCGTTTTCTCCGCCCCGGCGGCGGGCAAGGAGACGGAATCCTATCCCGGCTGGACTTTCACTAAAAAGTTTCCCAAACCCCCTTGGTGGACCTGGGGAAAGGACTATGAGCCGTCCAAGCCGAAGCGGGGCGGATATTACCGCGGGGCCGCGGTCCGGTATATCGGGCTGATGAACCCCAATCACTGGCCGGTCAATGATTGGGTAACCATGACCTATATATATGAAATAGTCATTTATTCGGACGGGAACTACATGCCTTCGATTCCATGGTTGGTTGTGGACTGGGAGTTTCTGGATCCCCTCACCGCGGTCGTGAAATTGCGAAAGGGCGTGAAGTTTCACGACGGTTCGGATTTCAATGCTGAATCCTTCAAGTACCAGCTTGACTGGATTAAAAATAAAAAGAACGGCTGCTGGTCCAGAGCGTTGCTCAAGCCGCTCAAGTCGACGGAAGTGATTGACGCCTACACCCTTAATTTTCACTTTAAAAAACCGTGGGCCGGATTTTGGGGCATTCTCGCGAACGTGCCGGGTTATCCCATTTCGGCCAAAGCACTCAAAGCGGATTCCGCGCTCAGCGAACTGAAGTCGCTAGAGACAAAGGCGGTCAGGGCTCGTAAAAAAGCAGACACCCTGAAGAAAAAGGCGCAAGCTGGAACAGAAAAGGACAAAAAAGCCGCATTCGATGCGGAGAAAAAAGCGGCCGGATTGGAGCAAAAGGCCAGGGCCACGGCCAAGATAGCCGAGGGCGCCAAGAGTCTGGACGTCCACCCGGTCGGGTCCGGCATGTTCATGTTCGAGGAGGCCAGCCCTGGCAATTACGTGAAGCTGAAGAGAAATCCAAACTGGTGGCTTGGACCCAGCATCGGGCGTCCGGAAATGCCGTATTTCGACGGACTCATCACCACGGTTATTCCGGACCCGTCCGTCCGGCTGGCAAACTTGAGGGCCGGGAAGATTGACGGGATGGGGCTTGACAGGTCTCAGTACAACATAGTCAAAGGAGAATCCAAGCTGAAGATCTACGTATATCCTCAAAACCACGTCGCAGCCATGCGGTTCAATCTGGCAAAGGGCCCGTGCAAAGACATCCGGGTTCGCAAGGCCATCTCCCACGCCCTAGATCGCAAAGCCCTGGTCGAAGGCACCCAGTTCGGCCTGGGCCGGATCGCTTCCTGCATGTATCCGGATGACCACTGGACCCACAATCCGGAACTCAAACCGGTCAAGTATGATCCGGAGCTGTCCAGGAAACTTTTGGCCGAGGCCGGGTATCCTGATGGGCTGACAGTTAAAGGATACATGGGCAACGACACCAACTCCATGAACGTCGCCGAAGCCATCAAGAACATGCTGGCCCAGGTGGGCGTAACATGGAAGGTGGACCTGCTGGAACCGGCTGCCATATCAGATCGCATGAAGAATTTGGAGTATGATTTCGCCGCGGGCGGCTGGGGCTGGATCTTTGACCCGGACCATATGCCCACCGGGCTTTATATGCCGGAAGGCGGCTTTAATTTCGGAAGAAGCAACAACGAGAAGGCCATGGCCCTTATTGAAGCCGGCCGAAAGGAAATAGACCTTCAGAAGAGACAGAAGATTTATTTTGAACTGGAAAAAGTGGTCTATGAAAATTATGAGGACGCCTGGCTCTGGTGGAACATGACCGCAACCGCCTACCGCAAGTGTGTCATGGGATGGAACACAAAGCTTTACCTGAAAGGCAGGCAGGGTTTATGGTATTCGCATCCCATGTGGTTCAAGGACGGGCACCCCTGATTCCCTGAATAATAAGGGGATAATTATGGTCATCTTCTTGAAATTTATCGAGAAATAGTTATTTAGCTGGAGATCAAGGCGTTTTTCGTGTCGGCTGAAAGCTCTGTTTAAAATAAAAGATAGTGTTAAAACGTTAACAGCGGGGATTACGGGGTAGTTGCCGCATAATTCAGGACAACACTGGAGGAATCATGAAATCAGGAAATCTAAAACGGAGTAAAACCCTTGAAATTTTTCTGCTGACTGCTGCCGTGTCTTTGGCGGCAGTTGTCATGCTGGTCGCAGGTTGCGCCCATCTTGATGCAATCAAATATAACCTGGAGCCAATCCCAAAGCTTGAAGTACTCGATGGCGTGGTCCGAAATACAACAGGCGGCCAGATAGAAGGCAGAGTAGACAAATCGCTGGGAATTCTTGCCTGGGAAGGGGTCAGATATGCCAAACCCCCATTGGGCGACCTGCGCTGGAAAGCGCCTCGAGAGCCGGAAAGCTGGACCGGGGTGATGGAAACAAAAAAATCCGGTTCCATCTGCACCCAGGGAGCCAAGGGTTGCGAAGACTGTCTTTTCCTGAATATTTATCGTCCAGATACCGTTGAGAAGAATTTACCGGTCTATGTCTGGATCCACGGCGGCAGTAATAAAGCCGGCAGGGCGGTTGATTTGAATTATTTTGCCAAAGACGCCAATGTTGTAACTGTGGCAATACAGTACAGGCTGGGCCCCTTTGGTTTTTTCAAACATGACGCTCTGAACACGGGCAACGCCCTGGATGACTCAGGCATTTACGGCATTCTGGATCAGATCCAGGTCCTGAAATGGGTCCGGAAAAATATTACCTCCTTTGGCGGCGATCCTCATAATGTGACTGTAGCCGGAGAGTCGGCAGGGGCTGGTAATATCTATGGTCTGCTGATTATCAAAGAGGCCAGGGGACTTTTTCATAAGGCCATATGCCAGTCTCCCGGTCCGAGCAATATGACGCTTGCAGAGGCAAAAAATTACTCAGTCGGATATGTAAAAAAGCTGGGCCTCACCTCTGAAGGGGAACAGTTGGCCAAGGATCTGAGGGCGGTTAAAACCCAGGACCTTATCAAGGCCGCACCCCGTGGTGTCAACTTTCGCACTATAGTTGACGGGAAATTTATCAAGGATCCTTTTTTCTGTATGATCGAATCGGGTGACTACACCAAAGTGCCTATCATCATAGGTGGGAACAAGAACGAATACAGCCTCTGGATGCTCCTCGGCAGAGGCCCCAAAAAGAAGTGGGGCAAGCTGTGGCGAATTACTTCTAAAAAGAGACCGAAAAAAGTAGACGATATTTTGAACGCTGAAGAAAAGAAGAGTTATGCCTTGACCAATGCCATGGGTGGCAAGATCTGGCAGGCGCTCAAGGGGCATAGAGCAGCCCGCTTATTGCGCAAACACCAGAAGGACGTGTACGTCTATGACTTCCGGTGGGGCGGCGCCAAAGGCACTGACGTGGAGTTTGTGTTCGGGGCCGCACATGCCAATGAAATCGCGTATTTCAATTATAACGCTACTTTCGATATCTGGGCTAAAAATCGGTCAATTACCAAAGAAACTAAGGCGGCCAGAGAGGCGCTGGCCAAGGCCATGAGGACCTACTACGCTCAGTTTCTCCATACGGGCAACCCGAACGGGAAAGCCAAAATCCCGGATTGGAAGCCCTGGTCAAACGAAAAGGACGGCGTAAAAACGCTGAACCTGGACGCCTCATCCGAACCGGGCAGCTCTGAGCTCAAAGTCTTCATGACCAAGCGGGAGTATGTCTTTAAAGATATACTTCAGGAGATTGAGGACATGACTGATGAAACGGCTAAAAAGTTTTCGCTGAAAATTGTCAATGACTTTATCAATGGCTGGATAAAAGACGTACCCTGTAAGTGATTTATGCCTTAATTACCGACCAGGAGTTAGATGAAAGACAAGGAACAAGGCAGGGGGGCTTATTTCATCCTCCTGCCTTATTCCGCTATAATATTTTGCATTGAGCTTGCGCATGATTTGGGTTGATGAGGCCAAATTGCAATGCAGCTGAAAATTGCCTTTAAAAAAATGTCAACTGCATTTTTCTGGATAAAAAAAAGAGGTCAGGCCCTGTTAACCCAACCCCTTGTTTTCTTTGGAGGCGGCAACCGGATTCGAACCGGTGAATAACGGTTTTGCAGACCGCTGCCTTAGCCACTTGGCTATGCCGCCGATTTAGGTAAATTATCACCTCGCCCTAGAGACGTCAATGGAAAAAATCACCTGCCAGTCTAGAGTCTTAAAACATGGACGACTCCAATAATTTCATGAGAGTTCGGCCGGTTTCCTTACGCTTGCTGCTCGTTCATCCATCCCAGGATTCACTCGCTCTGATTACCTTCGCCTTGTTCTTCCTGAACCGGCATCAGGTAAATGGTCACTTCAGAAAACCGACTGAGCCCTTTCCAGATGCTTTGAAGGTATTCAAAATTCAATTCAACCAAAGATCACAGAGGAAGAAATCCTTGACAAATTCTAGTTTCTCTTTCTAAAGTAAGAGCGATTCAGCCGGATATACGTGAAGATTTTTTCCTTAAGTTCGATTATTGTAACGGACAGTCAACTGAGCTTGGGATTACGCATGGATCATTGGTCTGTAACGAGTTTTTCTTCCGGTCTCAAAATGAAAAAAGCCTGGTCAAGAGACTTGATGTTTCGATCGGCTTGGAGGATAGTTATATTTTTAACACTGGAAAATAAATGTTTCAAAGGAGGTTCTTTAAAATGACCGACGAACAAGCATCAGAAAAAAAGCTCATCGGGGAGGTAACGCATTTCTTTGGCAAGATCAGCGTTGCCGCGATCAAACTTACAGACACCCTCAAAGTGGGGGATACCATATCCATTGAAGGGGCAACCACGAACTTTACACAGTCCGTTGAATCCATGCAGATCGAAAATGAGGATATCAGTGAGGCTAAAACAGGCGACGAAATTGGAATCAAGATCACGGACAAGGCCAGAGAAGGTGACGCGGTCTATTTAAACCTTTAATACGACATCTGTCACTGCGATATCGGAAATATGATCCACTTCTCTCGAGCCTTGAGTTGATTAAAGGTAAGGCCCAGGAAAGGTAAGACCCAGGAAAAGGACTTTAACCAAAAGGAGGATTTAAATGGATTGGAAGAAAAATTATGTGATTTGGATCGGTGTTATGGCGGCATTTGTTCTCTGCCTGCTGGCAGTCCCTTCTTTTTTGCCCAGCATAAGCAAGGCAGACGTTAAGTCCGAGGTCGAACCATGGGTTTTCACCAAGCAATTCCCCAAACCCCCATGGTGGACGTGGGGGAAGGATTATTGGCCCACCG
>JAFDHD010000113.1 GCA_019308995.1 Deltaproteobacteria bacterium
AAGGGTCCTCAAGATGGAGGTCCCTGAAGTCAAGAGTGTCGAATCCGTCAACTGATCCCTGCAACCTATTGATTTCCCCAACTTTTCTGCCTTAGAAGCGCAACAAGCAGCAGCCAGGCCCTCTATCTTTTTCTTATTTGAATTAAGGTGGCAGGGATTTTTATTGGCTTGTTCAGGGGTATAATCATAGGCCCTGAAGATATTCTATAGTAGTTCTTAAAAATATATTCCTTTCTGGATTTTGAAGCCAGGAAGCCAAAAGGAACATAATTCTGACAATCGCTATAGAGAGAATTTTAATAATACGTTCCGATTGAAAATCCCAGGGCTGCTTGGTGGCTAAAGTAGTTCTTAAAAATATATTTTTTTCTGGATTCCCGCTTTTGCGGGAATGACAGTGTAAGTTGTTGTCATTTCTGGGCTAGCAGGAATCCATGTGCAGAAAAATAATACCCAAAAGGACACTACTGTCCGGGTGTTATTTTTCACAAGCTCTATAAGCAACGCAATAACAAATAGTTATATGGTCTGAAAACCGTGATCGATTTGAACTCAATTTTAGTAGAATTCGTCCATTCCGATATGACCACCGTCGAGGGAATGACGGGTGGCCCCGACAATTTTGTCGGGGTCGCGAAGCGACAGGAGGTTGATCGAAACAGGCTGGCCGGATGTAATGAACTCATGAAAAAACGGCTTATCCATGACATAAAAGGTCATGCGCATTTTATGATCTGATCATATCCATGCCCTGGTATGGTTCCCCGGGGAAGGAGAACTGAAGCCTTTTTATGAAACATTGGAAGCAGCGAAGCTCTGTGCTTATCAAACGCAATCTCAGGTGAAATCAAGCCTATCGGGAAATCAGTTTAAGTGGAGATAGGATGAGCGCCATAAGCATACCTCTTGTGCTGACGCACCCCGACAACAAAAGTTGTCGGGGCCACCCGCCAAACCTTGCAAATCATCAGCATTACTTTGTTCGCAAAAAGTCCCATTTTTCAAGTATTGACGGCCTTCTACAATAAAATCATAGAGGAGGCTTCTGGCAACCAACTGACATTATTTGACTCTTAACCGGACAGTAGTGCTAAAAGGAATATAATTCTGACAATCGCTCTAATCGGTGTGCTTTATGGGAATGGACAGCCTAATTTCAAATGATTCATTGAATAGGCCAATGATCAATGGATTGGTCTATCTCGGCCATGAGGCGGATGGTCTCTTTTAAGGCTACAATTATTTTCTGGTAGTGGATCTTATCATGGTGATCGAGTGTTCGTCCTCGGCGGTCTTTAAGCCATTTTTCGCAGACTTGGTATCCGCCGATATAAAACTCCCAGACTTCAGGCGGAACACCATCAAAATATTGCTTTTTGTTTATATAAACCCGGCCCTTCTTTAGTACTTTCCCTGTTACCGGTTCCCGCATATCCGGGGCTAGATATTTTGGGTGGCCTTTCGCGACTAAATGGTCACCAGGAAGAGGAAAACTGGTGATGAGGTTTGATAAGGCAGGAGCCTCCATTAAATGCAGGGCCACAAGCTCTTGACCTAATCCGCATAACTTGCGGAAAAGCTTTCGGTCGGATGTGAGAGGTACACGGGGGAAATCTCTCTTTAGAAATTCAGAGTATCGCTCGCGATAGGTAGGGGAATGTAAGATTGCATAAATATAATTAAAGACATCCTCAGGGCCAAACGTTCTTTTTAGATCACCTATCCCCTCTGAAAAGAACTTGAGTTTCAAGCGTTCCCCCAAATCTCTTACGAATTCTGAGTTAAGATTGGGGACACGTTTATCTTTACCGGATAACCAAGGTTGGGCTATCGGATTGTCTTTTTTGGGGAAAAAGTAAAGGGGGAAAACAAAGCCATTATTGGAAGTCTTTGGTGACATGCATATAACTTCCACAATATGCCGCGTTGCCTGGGTATGGCGAAAAGTCTCACCTTTAGTTAGCCTTGAAGTAATAAGGGCGATATTTTCCTTCCCCAATATTTGTCTCATAACTTCCGGACGAGGCCTGCAAATGAATCCTTTTGTGCGGCCAGTATAGTATGTAAATCTTATGTCAAAAGGCCGATACAATATGGGGACTATTTTTTCTTCTTTTGGCCCGCTTTCCTTTAAATCTTCCTGGGCCAAATGAACTTTCCAGTCCTGGACATCTTTACTCAAATTATATTTTTGCCGAGCCTTATCCTCGGGGAGTTCTATAAAATCGTTGATGGTATTCCAAACTTTCTCTTTCTCGAAATGGATGGTTAAATGATCCCTTGCTGTTACAATGCCTACTGAATTAATCGGGAATACTTCTGTGATCTGCCAACCTTGCTCATATTCAGTTAACTTTCGATTATCAATTGGTACAAAAAAATAAAAAGGCGATTGAGGTTCAAGCTGTTTCCATTCTGTATTAATCAAATCTAATTCAAATAGGCGAAGATATTTACCAGCTCGAATTCCCCACATCTCGGCATGGTAAACTTTGGCTTGATTGGTTTTATCAGGTTTTTTGATGAAAATGCCTAAGCTCACTCCTGGTTGTATATCAAAGACATTTTCGTCCTTAGAACCATCCGGGGAGACTTCTTTCTTTTTAGTACTGCCATGCAGGTCCAGAATGTAAATTTCGCTAAAGGTGCGCATGAGCTGCTGGCGCATGCCTCGGAAGGTGGGATTATCTAAATATCCATGGTTGGTGATAAAACCATGCCTCGGAAGGTGGGATTATCTAAATATCCATGGTTGGTGATAAAACCCAAGACGCCTGCGCCGGTTCGTTCAATACGCCACTGAGCCCAGCGAATAAACTTCACATAATCATCTTGAAGCCATTTGGGATTCTTCTCTTGGAGCCATTTCCCGTCACATACGAAATAATCCTTTATTAAACGGCCTATGAAAGTCGGCTGTTTTTTCTTTCCGGCGCGTCTGGCCTGAGCCTCTTTGGGTATGGCTTTCCCATCAGGGCCTGCTTCCCACCCAGTGACATATATGTCACCTTTTTGAATATCTTTTTCATATTCACTTCGGTTAGCCGAATGTCCAGAGTAAGGCGGGTTTCCTAAAATGACCATGATGGGCAGGTCCCGCTTGATTTCGGCAGCAGCGTCGGCCTCATCGCCGATAATGCGTTCAAGAAAGAACATCTCTTGCTGAGCGATTCGTTCCGCTTCCTCAAGCGTGTTGGTCAGGTAAATACCCAGGCGTTCATCTGAGGCGAAGTCATACCGCCACATGTTCTGCTCTAGATCGAGCATGTCTTGCCCGGCCAACTGCATACCCAGTTTAAAATGGGCCACCGCGTATGGGGCCATGAGCAGTTCAAAACCAAACAGGCGCGGCAGGAGATGTTCTTGAACAAAGCCTGACCACATGCCAGCGTCACGGCGATGCTTAAACTGCTCGCGAATCAGGTCAACAACTGTATATAAAAAGGTTCCGGTCCCACAGGCCGGGTCAAGGATAAGAACTTTGGGGGACTCCTGGTCGGTACCATCTTGGTCCTTATAGACGACTTTCGAAGTATCTGCCAGACCGTCAGCACAATCGAACCGTGTCTTAAGAATATGATCCACAGAACGAACAATATAGGATACAACGGCATCAGGTGTGTAATAGACACCCCTCATTTCTCGAAGTTTGGGATCATACTCGGCTAAGAAGGTTTCATAAAAATGAACGACAGGGTCTTTAAGCCTGCCTCGCTGGCCAAAGTGTTCTAAAACAGCCTCCATATCCGCATGATCCAGTAACTGGACTAAGTCATCTACAAAACCTACATAAGGTTCATAGTCCAGGTCGGTCCCGGTGATGGTTTCAAAGAGTTTGCGCAAGAAAGGGTTTGTTTTGGGGATTTCTGCGGCGGCCCCCAGGCGGCGAAAGGCCTTGGTATCGTCATGATTGCACTGGGCCGCAAAGAGGCCGTAGGCAATGGTCTGGGCAAACATATCTGCGAACTCGCCGGTTTTTTCCGGCGTATCCAGGTCTGGAATCAGCGTTTTGGCAAAGGCCTGGCGAAGCTCGAAGAGCATGTTTGAAGCCCGGTCTTTGTCGAAAGCCTCGACAATAATGTCCCGGATTATGTGGGTCAAACGGGCCATGCGTTCTGCCAGTTCTTTGGGAGTACCCACACGCACCGGAGGATGCGCCAGAAAATTCTGGAGAAGTTCCAGTACCTTTGTTTCCCCATCTGTATCTCGGCGAAGTTTACCGCTTGGACTCATCCAGGCCAGGCGGGCTACTCCCCGCTTTTCGCCATCCACATACCACCTGAATTCCAGATAGTCGGTCAGGATCAGGTTTCCCAGTGAGTGAAAATAACGGTCAAGCTGTTCAGACCGCTCTGCTTCATCCAGTGATTTGTTGATATCCTTGGTCTCTATATAACCTATGGTTAAGGGGACAGGAGGAGAAGTAACCAAAATATCCGGGAATCCGCATTCTACCTTGTCTGGTTCGTTAGTGGTCGTGATTTTAGGCTTAAGAGAGTCAATAAAGGTTTGCAGGGCGCGCCGGTGAGTGCCTTCGGTAACGTGGCCGATCTTGAGTTGCCGTTCAATGGCTTTCAGATACTGTTTGACTGCATCCGGCATTTTTATTCCTTTAAACTATATTGAAAAGTAAGTTATTTTACCTTATTAGCTTCTATCATTGCAAACTATGAAATAATTTTTATTTATGGTAAGGGTGCCCGGCCGTGAGGCGCAAGGCCCGGTAGACCTGCTCCAGAAGCACCAAGCGGCTCATTTCATGGGTCAGGGTCAGGCGCGAGAGGGAAAGACAGAGGTCTGCCTTTCCTTTTGCCATGCGGTCCAGCCCCAGGGGGCCGCCCAGGCCAAAGGCCACGGTCTTAACGCCGCGGTCCATCTGCCTTTTCAGCCACTCGGCCAATTCCAGGGAGGTCATAGCCTGACCATCCGGGTCCAGGAGGACAAAGACGTCTTCAGATTTAAGACTCGTCAGGATACGAGTGGTGTCCTGGAGCCTGATCCTGGCCGCCTCCCTCTCATTTTTCACTTTTGTTTCTTTCAGGATTAGCTCTTCAGTCGGCAGATATGGCCTTATCCTTTTGAGGTAATCAGCCACTCCCTCAGCCAGGTAGGACTGACGGGTTCGGCCGATAAATATGAATTTAAGGCGCATGATGGTGTCTCTGGCAGGGCTAGGTCGCCTGATTTATTTACCCGAATATCAGCCCTTTTTGGGTTTCACGCCCAGGGCTCTGGCGATTTCTTTGGCTGCTGCCTGGACAAAGGCCTGCATTTCCTCAGGTTCAAGCCTGACACCGGGTTCAGGCAGACGTTTAAGACCTTTTGGCCGAATATAGGCTGGCTCATTGACCAGTTCCGGTTTGGCCTTGATTCCAAATTCCGGAGCAAAATTATCCTTAAAATAGGTGGTTTGAAATTCAGCGAACTTGAGAAAATGGGCCGTGGAATCAAGGACAGCCTTATCGCCTTGCTTGAGCAGGCCCTGGGCCAGGGCCTGGCGCAGGCCGGCCAGGGATTCGCCGCCCTGGGTGCAGGCCACGTGCCCGTTGCGGTTGGCCTGAAGCATGGAGTCCATGATCAACTGCTCGTCAACCTGGACCACAAAGAAGCGCGGCCCGCCCGCTCTTTCCTCATACTCCTGCACCAGTTTGAGCACGCGCGGCATGGAGACTGGATTACCGATCATGGCCGCCTGGGCCACACTGGGCTGGACCACGACCGGCTTATATTGCCGTTTCTGCGGCGGATCGGCATAGTAGCGGAAGACCGGGTTGGCATGGGTGGACTGGACTCCGAAGACACGAGGCAGACCCTGGATGACGCCGAAGCGCTCGAACTTTAATAATCCGCTCAAGACGGCGGTCATATTGCCAGCGTTACCGATAGGCACGAACAGGGAAAGGTCCTTGATTTCATAGTCGAAATCCTGTGCGATCTCAAAGGCATAAGATGCCTGTCCCAGGACGCGCCAGGAGTTTTTTGAATTAAGCAGGGCCACATCATAGTTTTCGGCCAGGTGTTCCACGACTTTCATGCAGTCGTCGAAGACACCGGGGAGTTCAAAGACGTTGGCCCCGCTGCCCAGTGGCTGGCTGAGCTGTTGCGGGGTGACCTTGCCATGAGGCAGGAGCACGGCTGACTTGAGGACGCCGGCGAGGTATGCGGCATAAAGCGCGGCCGCGGCAGAGGTATCGCCCGTGGAGGCGCAAACCGAGAGGATCTCTGTGAACCCCTTTTTACGGGCCAGATGATTTAGAAAGGAGGTGGCCGCAGCCATGCCTCTGTCCTTAAAAGAGGCGCTGGGATTTAAGCCGTCGTTTTTGAAGTAGAACTCAGTGCCCACCATGTCGGTCATTGCATCATTAGCCGCGATAATCGGGGTGTGGCCCTCCCCAAGATAGACCACGTCTTCGAGCGGAATGACCGGAGCTAGAAATTCATGGAAGAGGAAGACGCCTTTTAGAGCCGGGATATTGAGCATTTTGCGGTAATCGAAAATCCGCTGCCATTCGACCCCGGTCCGCCGGGCTAAATGGTCCTGGTCCAGGTCCTGGATGAGAAAAACCTTGCCGCAGTCCGGGCAGGTGTAAAGCAGTGAGTCAATCTCATACTCGCGTCCACAGCCCAGACAATGGTAAACCAGATGCCCGGATGGAGAAGGGATCAGGTCAGGCTTGATTTCCTCTGGAAAATCTTCAAGTTTCATGATGTTTCCCTGGCATTTTTATTCATTAAGCCTTGCCCGGAATGGTTTTGTCAAGTCCTGTTGCAGGGGGGGATATAGAATGATTGTTGGAATAAATGGTTTGATTAGTGAGGATTGGGACTTACGTCCTCTTAGGCAGGAGGGCGTGATAAGAACCAAAATCGGATTTGAGGCAGAGCCTGGGAACAAGGGGACAGGTCGGGAATATGAGAATTAGCATTGTGGGGCAGGCTTTCCAGCCAGCCTTTTGTCGTCAAACGGCTAACTTCCTCGGCTTAGACTGGATCGTTTGAAAGGTTAAATCCAAGCTTGTGAGCATGCCTCACTTTAAAGTTGATATTTAAAAGCTCTTCATGCCACTGATCAAGGGCCAGCCCCCGCTTGACCAGCTCTTCTGTTTTTTGCCTGTGGCCCAGTTCAAAATAAACTTGAGCCAGGTGGCTGATGGCGGGAACATGGGCCGGGTGATGTTCGAGGAATTCTTTAAGGGCTTTTTTCAGGTCCTCCCATTTGTGAAGGGCAGAACCGATTTTATAGACGAGTTCAATGGTTTGAGGGTCGGTTTTGTCTTTTTCAAAGGCCTTCAAGTAGCAACTGAAGGCCAGGTCCGGACGGTTTTGCTTTTCGCACATGGCCCCGGTGATGCGGTTGATTTCAGGGTCCTTTCCATTCAACTGGCTGGCCTTGAAAAGAGCGTGCTGGGCCTGATTCATCTGGTTATTGGCCAGGAAGATTTTGGCAAATCCCAAGAAAGGCCGATGGCTGTTAGCCTTGAGCTTAAAGGCGCGATGAAAGGTCTTGGTGGCCTTCATGTATTCACTTGTCTCGACCAGACATTCGCCCAGGCCGATCAGGGCGGTAAAGGCCCCGAAATCGGTGGGGCATACGATGGGGAAGACCCTGCTCTTGAGGTCTGATTCGCGCAGACCAATCTGTCTCAGTCCGCTTTGAAAGGCCGAAATGGCTTCGGAGTATTTTCCTTGCGCCTGGAATATCCGGCCCAGCCTGATCCAGTTGTCAGCCTCATAGCCTCTTTTTATCAGGTCCAGACATTTTTGTTCAGCTTCCTTATAGTTTTTCAAACCAAGCGCTATTTTGGCGTGGAGGTCGTTTAAGTATTGCTGCCCGGGAATGCCGATCTTGATAGATTCAGCCGCCTTGAAATACACGAGCGCTTTTTTAAAATTCTTTTCGTCATATTCTCTCCTGGACTGTTTATACAGGACGTCAAAAGCAAGGCCCTTTGGAGGAAAGACAGGAATGATCGCCATTTTGAGTTTATTTTTACGGCTTGACAAATCAAATAATTTAGGAGCAGACTCCCGCCTGATCAAAAGATCAAAGAGGCTTTCTTTTTCTCCTTTTATGTTCAGCTTAACGGCATCGCATTCAGGGTGATCCGCCAGATAATCAAGAACAAAAAATATCCTCATTTGAAGTTTTGAATCCGCACTCAAGGAAAGGAGATAGAAAAAATCGGCATTCGTTCTTTCAACGCCAAAGCGATAAGCTTCAAGCTCGGACAATGGCTCTGGCGGGGTGAGCACGTGGATGTGTTTCAGTTCACCCAGTTTCCCCAGGCTGCTGCGGCACTCCTCATCTTTTTCCAGGACATTATTGACGAGAATCAATCTATGAGGATAAGAGGTATTATCAGTAAGGTTCGCAATGAACTGTTTAATCTCATCCCCCCATTCATTCACCGGAAGAATAATGGCGACTTTCCGTATGTACATCCAGGGCTCAGGAGGCAAGTCGGTCTTGATTCTTCGAAGATTGTGCAAAAAGCTTTCCTTGTCCTTACGTTCCTTGACACTGATGCGGTCGGATTTATTGATGGGCATGTAATACTCGCCCGTTATCACTGGTACGTATTTAAAATCCGTGAAGAAGGAGAGTTTTCTGGTCAGGTCCCAATCAATGAGGACTTTCACGCTCTCGTCATAACCGCCGACCAAGATGGCCAGGTCTTTTCTATGCAGAAGGCTGACGTGTAAAGTATGGTTGAAGTACAGCATAAAATCGCGGTTATAGTCACGCGAAACTTGAACAAACTTATTTAGAGGGTACCGTTTGTCCGTGGTTTCATCTTTGATAAAAGAAACCGCATAAAGGTCGGAATACACCACACCGACATCAGGGTTTTCATCCAGGGCCTTGGTTAACACTTCCAGATGATTGGGATAGAAAAAATCATCGTCACCTAAGTAGGCGATGTACTCCCCTTTAGCCTGTTTCAGTCCAAAGTTGAGCCTGTGGGCCAGGCCTCTATTTTCGTCGTCATGAAAATAATGGATGCGGTCATCCTGAAACTCCTCGACGACATGGCGAACGTCCACGCCTCCATCATTCATGACCAGGAGCTCCCAGTCCTTCATGGTCTGCCTGACTACACTGGCAACGGCTTCGCTCAGGTATTTGGGCCTGTTGTATGTTCCGATGAGCACCGTGACTTTTGGAGATTTCGCTAACATTTTCATATGGTCCCGCTTTTATCTATTCATTAGGTGAAAGCTTATTTCTTCTCAATTTTTTTTTTAATAAAACCCGGGATATGTTTACAGTCCCATACCATTCTTTTCTGATTGAAAATCGTTTAAGCCACTTGATCCATGACGCGCCTCAGGTTCTCAATCACCTCAAACTGTTCATCTTCAGTAATGCCGTAATAAAGCGGCAAGGTAAAAGAGAGGCGGTCGGCCAGATACGCCATGGGATAGTTCTGGTTCTTGAGTCCATATTTTCTTTTATAAAAACCCAGCGTGTGAAGGGCATGGGTTCCCTGCCGCAAGGAAGCGCCCATCCTTTCGAGACTGGTCATCAAACGATTGCGTCTCAAGTTTGCTGCACTGACCTCATCCCAATCAATGGACGTTTTTCCTTCACGCCGCCCGCTGGCAGCCTTGTACAGACAGACATATGACTGAAAACCATGCTCGAATCCATGGGGAACATGCGGTCTTTTTATTTCTGAAAAATCTCCCAACAATTCATCGTATCGCGCCGCGGCTTGCTTTCGTCCTTGCAAGATCATTTCGGCTTTTTTCATTTGAGTCGCGCCCAGAGCGCCTTGCAGGTCAGTCATGCGAAAGTTGTAGCCCAGGACCTCGTACTCCGGAAGGAGCGACCCGCCCTGTTCCAGATGTCGCTGGCGGTCCGTCTTCGAGGCGCCATGATCTCTTAATTTCCTTATAGTGTCTGCCAGACGGTCATCATTGGTAATAACCATTCCCCCTTCGCCGGTCGTGATGGCCTTTCGCGGGTGAAAGCTGAAACAGCCGGCCAGCGCTTCTGTCCCGGCGTGATGTCCGCGGCGTTTCGCTCCAAAGCCGCAGGCTGCGTCTTCAACAACAATGAGGCCGTATTCGGAAGCGGTTTTATTGACGGCTTCCATATCAGCGCAAAGGCCAAACAGGGACACGGGTATGATGCATTTGGGTCGTGTCTGAGCTTCTGCCCGATGCATCAAATATTCCCTGATTTTTTCGGGATCAATGGTGTAAGTATCCAGGTCAATATCAATAAAAACCGGCCTGGCGCCCGTGTATTCCACGGCATTGGCCGTGGCAATGAAGGTGAAGGCCGGAAGCAGGACCTCGTCTCCAGGGCCGATCCCTGCGGCCAGCAGGGCCAGGTGCAGGGCGGTGGTGCAGGATGTGGTGGCCACAGCATGGCTGGCCCCGACGAACTCTTTAAAGAGTCCTTCAAACTGAGCCACTTTAGGGCCCTGTACCAGCCAGCCGGATCGAAGGACTTCCAGAACCGCTTCTTCCTCAGAAAGATCGAAAACCGGCCTGGTGACAGGGATCCTGTTAAAGGGCCTGGCGCTGGGATGGGGAATGACGGACATAGAGGTCTCCAATTTGGGTGGGTGAATAGCTGTGAGCCTGCCAATGATCGCAGTTCTGGCACAGGTCTTCTAACTGGCCGCGCCCTTTGTGCGCGCTTCTAATCTTTTCGTAAGTTTCACTCAACCATATTTCCGATATGGTGCTTTGGTTCACGTCTCCGATCTGATCCGTCCGGTCCCAGTCGTGATTGCACAGAGCCACCGAGCCATCCCAGTAAACGACCATGTCTGTAAATGGCTTCAGGCAGGGCATCCGGCCGGCGAGGCGTTTGCCTTGGTCCAGTGAACCAAAGTTGCCATCTTGCGAGTGTTCTTCATAGACACGGACGCGATCTACTCGATTCCGCCAGAACTCGACAAAATCTTCAATTTTATCCCTGGTGTTGTCTGTCCTGACCACCGAAACCTGGATCTCGGGTTTGGCCGCGTTTTTTTTCTTTTTTAAAGCACAGAAGGTCTCAATGTTTTTTAGCACTTTTTTAAGATTGGCCCCGCGGCGTATGGACTCGTATGTCTCCGGGTCAATGGAATCAACGCTAAAGGATATAAAATCAAGGCCAAGGTCTATCAGGGCCAGGGAGACGTCTTCATTGAGGAGCGTGGCGTTGGTGGTAAACTGGACGGTCCCGATGTTCTTTCTTTTGGCGTAAGCGAGCATCTCGATACAATGAGGGTGAAGTAATGATTCGCCTCGAAAGAAGGGGACCAAAGTGACGTCACCAAACTCCGCCATCTCGTCCATGATTTTTGTAAACAGTTTATACGGCATAAAACCCTGGGCGGCCTTCATATGACGCCGGGGGCACATCTGACAATTTAAGTTACAGCGGTTGGTAAGCTCCACTGTAATGCGCCGGGGATAATTCAAGGCCACCAGATTTTCAAAGCTCTGGCGAAAATCTATCACCCGGATTAAGTCCTTCTGTTTGCTTAATTCTTTCTCCATCAATAAATATCCTGTTCCACCATTCAAAACTTAACAAAGACCAGATCAAGAGACGGTAGTTCTTCTGGCCGCATGTGTGTTCTTCAAGAATTTTTTCGATATACTGCCGTTTAAAATATCCGCGCTCAAGGCATCTTTCCGAAAGAACGACGCTTTTGATATACTTAACCAATTGCTGCATGTACCAGGATTGATCAGGCGCGCTGAATCCCTGTTTGCGATTTTCAATAATTTCCTTGGGCAGGATTCCTTCCATGGCCCGGCGAAAGATATACTTGCCAGAGAGGTTGACGTCATGGTTGGCGGACTTTATCCATGAGCCGTTGATAAGATATTTCGAGGGTATTGTTCTTGTATAATCAACAAGCTCGTTGTCCAGAAAAGGCACTCTTGACTCAAGGGAATGGGCCATGCTGAGTTTGTCTTCTACCACCAGGATGCCGTGCAAAAAGGTCTTGGCGTCAAAGTAGAGGGCTTTTTTAATAAAGCTGGAGTTTGAATCGTTACATAACACATCTTTAAATGATTCCAGCGGGGAGTAGTTTTCAAATTGCTGCAAAATCCGGGGAGTAAAGAAATCTTTTTTTTCTTCGTCTTTTACAAGCCTTGACCAGTACTGGTAGCTTACTTGTTCAAATTCTGCGCAGGAGGCGCAATTTTTGATCAGTTCATATCGCCAGGGATAGCCTCCCAGGGTCTCGTCGCCACCCGGACCGGCCAGCACCACCTTGACGAACTTACTGGCCAGCCGGGAGAGGTAGTAATGGGGATACGACATCCCGACGCGTAAGTCTTCCATATGCCAGATGACGTGCGGCAGCGCCCATTCCAGATCGCCAGCGTGAATGACCATCTGATAATGTTCTGTTCCGAATTCTCTGGAGATCAATTCGGCTTTATCACGTTCATCAAAAAAGTTTTCAATGCTCACCGCAGTGGCAACGTCAAAACCGCCGGTAAAGGTCATTAATCGGGGAATAATTCTTGATGCAAAAGCGGTGATACTGCTCGAGTCCAGCCCGCCGCTCAAGTAACTTCCAACCGGCACATC
>JAFDHD010000114.1 GCA_019308995.1 Deltaproteobacteria bacterium
CAGCTACTTATCTATGTTGTAGACACTACAACGCCAAGATTTATTCCTCGAAATAATAAATATTATCAATAAGATACACCATCCAATCTCACCAATGAATTCTGGAACATGGGTCATAAAGAGGCGTCGAAAAAACATCAGTAAAGATTCATGAGGCTAATCGGCATAGCGATTGCTTTCACACGAGGCATATGTTATAGAAATATAATTGCCTTAAAGAATTGCTTCATCCAAAAATGAAAGTATTGAAATTAAAAAATTCGAAAAAGTTTAAAGAAAGGACCTCGTCTGCGCGGTTGGATCGCGAATACTGGACCCTGACGGCATGGGTGGAAGGCTGGTCTCATTTCATTATTGACCCCATATCTCGCCTGCTCAGCCGTCTGGGGATACAACCCAACCTTCTTTCAGTGATTGGATTTTTTGCCGCCTCTGCTGCCGGCGCATTAATAGCGGCCGGGTACTTCTTTCATGGGGGATGGTTATTCTTTCTCTCCGGCCCTTTTGACGCCCTGGACGGGGCCGTGGCACGCACAGCTGGACTCGAATCGCGTTTTGGCGCCTTCCTGGATTCCTTTCTGGACCGTTATTCAGAGGCAGCCGTTTTATTCGGGATACTTTACTGGGCCATTATGCATGACAGCCCTGTTCTGGTCTTACTCACCTTCCTGACTTTGGTCGGTTCATTCATGGTTAGCTATGCGCGGGCCAGGGCCGAGGGATTGAACATTTCATGCAAGGTGGGCCTCTTTACTCGCCTGGAGAGATTTATTGTTCTGGCCATTACCCTCCTGACGCAGCAGCTGCTTATCGGGTTAATCATCCTTGCCTTCCTGTCGAACTTTACCGCTTTACAGCGATTATTTCATGTCTATCGTCAATCCTTGGATAGTGGTTAAGCATCATACAGGCCTGCTCTTGCCGGGTCTGACCAGAAATGCTTCTCGTTGAGAGTTTATCCCACGCCAGAGACCAGGGCCAGGCAAGGCGGGCTGTAAAACCTGGTTCTCAGGTCGTCCTTTAAAATAAAAAAAACCCCCTCGTAAGGAGGGGGCTTGATTTGATATAGCGCCTGTTAGGCGGTTTAATACATACCGCCCATACCACCCATACCGCCGCCGCCGGGCATGGCTGGTGGGCCGCCTTTCTCCTCTTCCTTCTTTTCCGCAACCGTAGCCTCGGTGGTGAGAAGCAGGGCGGAGACAGAGGCAGCATTTTGCAAAGCGAATCGGACCACCTTGGTTGGGTCAATGACGCCGGCTTGCATGAGGTCCTCGTACTCATTAGTTTCAGCATTAAAACCGATAGCGCCCTTTTTCGTCTTGATATGCTCAACGACGATTGCGCCTTCACGACCCGCATTGTTGGCGATCTGGCGAATAGGCTCCTCCAGAGCTCGCTTGACAATAGCGATGCCCTGAGCCAGGTCGCCCTCAGCTTCAATTTTATTTAAGGCTGGAATAATACGCAGGAAGGCCACGCCGCCACCGGGCACGATGCCTTCTTCCACAGCGGCACGGGTAGCGTTCAAGGCATCCTCGACCCGGGCCTTCTTTTCCTTCATCTCAATCTCAGTGGCTGCGCCGACATTAATTACGGCCACACCGCCAATTAGCTTGGCCAGGCGCTCCTGGAGCTTCTCCCGGTCATAGTCAGAAGTGGTCTCGTCAATCTGAGCTCGAATCTGCTTGACCCGACCCTCAAGATCGGACTTGGAGCCCGCGCCATCAATAATGGTGGTGTTGTCCTTGTCAATAATGATCCTCTTGGCCTGACCCAGGTCCTCCAGATTCACGTTCTCCAGCTTGATACCCAGGTCCTCGGAGATGACCTGACCGCCTGTAAGTATAGAAATATCCTCCAACATGGCCTTTCGCCGGTCTCCAAAGCCAGGAGCCTTGACAGCACAGGCCGTCAAGGTACCGCGCAGCTTGTTGATTACCAGCGTGGCCAGCGCTTCACCTTCAACATCCTCAGCCACAATCAGGAAAGGTTTCCCCAGCTTGGCGATCTGCTCCAGAACGGGCAGCAGGTCTTTCATATTGGAGATCTTGCTTTCGTTCAGCAGGATGTAAGGGTCTTCGAGCACCGTCTCCATCTTCTCCGGATCGGTTACAAAATAAGGGGAGAGGTAGCCGCGATCGAACTGCATGCCTTCAACCACTTCGAGGCTGGTTTCCATGGACTTGGCTTCTTCAACGGTGATGACGCCTTCCTTACCAACCTTGTTCATGGCTTCGGCGATGATGTTTCCAATAGTGGTGTCATTATTGGCGGAAATGGAACCGACCTGAGCGATCTCTTTCTGGTCCTTGGTCGGTTTGGATAGTTTTGTTAAGGCTTCAACAGCAGTATCCACGGCCATCTCGATGCCGCGCTTGAGCTGCATGGGATTCAATCCAGCGCTGACCAGCTTCTGGCCCTCACGATAAATGGATTGGGCCAGCAAAGTCGCGGTAGTTGTTCCGTCACCAGCCACATCAGAGGTCTTGGAAGCTACCTCTTTAACCATCTGGGCCCCCATATTCTCAAACTTGTCCTCGAGCTCAATCTCCTTGGCCACGGTCACACCATCCTTGGTGATGGTGGGAGGTCCAAAAGATTTTTCTAAAAGCACGTTCCGACCCTTGGGGCCCAAGGTGACTTTAACCGCGTCGGAAAGGATGTTGATGCCTGTCAAAATGGCTTCTCTGGCTTTTGCTTCATATTTAATTTCTTTAGCAGCCATGTTTTATTTTCCTCCTTGGAATTTAATAATGGGATTCATATTGATTATTCGATGATGCCGAGTATATCGTCTTCGCGCATGATAAGGTATTCTTCACCCTCTATCTGGATCTCTGTCCCGGCATACTTGCTGAACAGAATCCGTTCCCCGGTCTTGACATCAGGTTTGACTTTTGTTCCATTTTCCAGCACCTTGCCTTTCCCGACGGCCATGATCTTGCCTTCCTGGGGTTTTTCCTTGGCAGTATCTGGAATGATTATGCCTCCCTTTGTCTTCTCTTCCTCCTCAATCCTCTGAACGAGAACACGATCTTGAAGTGGTCGTACTTTCATAATAATTTCACTCCTTCCTTCCTTTTTGTTGTTAAGTTTAATTTATGCTTTGGCTCTGGATGCGGCCTTAATGAGCTCACAGAACCTTTTAGCCTCAAGGATGATGCCTCCTTAAAAAATTAGCACTCACCCAGTTCAGGTGCTAATATAGAGCCGGAATCAATCTTTTTCAAGTAGATTCATCATAAAATTTCTATGGCCTCGCAACTTTCAATCAAAAATTAAGTCGCCTTGCATCCAGTTTCAAGTCTTTTCTTGAATTTTCTTCATATTTTGACAAAATGGACTTGAAATCTAATCCCGTTTGCAAACCGATTCGCCTTGTGATAAAAAAAATATACGGAGCGGGGCGTTAAACATTGCCAAAAATAAAAGACCCCAGAAGGATCGCTGACTTCTGGTCCCGCAAGGCTCGGGAAGAAAAATATCCATCCCGCTCAGTTTATAAACTCAAAGAGGTGGACCTGAAATACCACCTGCTCCGGCCCGGATACAGGGTCCTGGACTTAGGCTCCGCCCCGGGCGGATGGATGATGTATGCCTCAGAGCGTGTGGGACCGCAGGGACGGGTCGTCGGTCTGGACCTTCAACCGTTGAAAATTCGTCTGGCGGCTAACATGCGATTCAGGCAGGCCAATGTGCTTGAGATCAACCCTGAAACGCTGGTTGAGCACGGAAAGTTCCGCCTGGTAATTTCCGACCTGGCTCCGAAAACAACAGGGGCTAAAGGAGTGGATCAGTCCCGGTCGCTTGAGTTGACCAGGGCGGCATTTAACCTGTGTCAAGCCGTGCTTCTTGAAGAGGGCGCTTTCCTGGTTAAGGTATTTGAAGGGCCGGACCTAACTGAATTCTTGAATGAATTCAGATCAGTATTTAAAACCGTCCGTCGGGTTAAACCGAAAAGCTCTCGACGGTTCAGCTCTGAGATCTTCGGACTGGGATTAAATTTCAAGGGCTAAAAAGAATGAGAATGGCAATAGGAGGAGGAAGACCAAGTGTCGGGGCATAATAAATGGAGTTCTATAAAGCATAAAAAGGGCGTTACTGACGCCAAGCGGGGGAAACTTTTTTCTCAGTTAATCAAGGAGATCACGGTGGCGGCCCGCCTTGGGGGAGGGGATCCTGATGGCAATCCACGCCTGCGCGCCGCCGTTACCGCAGCCAAGACCGCGAATATGCCTAAGAACAACATTGATCGTGCCATCAAGAAAGGCACAGGCGAGCTTGAAGGCGTGACCTATGAAGAATATTTTTTCGAAGCCTACGGCCCTGGCGGGACAGCGGTCCTGATTCAGATCATGACTGATAACAAGAACCGGGCTACGGCCGATGTCCGGCACATGCTGAGCAAGCACGGCGGGAACTTAGGCGAGAGCGGCTGCGTATCCTGGATGTTTTCTAAAAAGGGATTAATTACCTTTGATCGGGACAGTGTGGATGAGGATGAAATCATTGAGACCACCCTTGAAGCCGGGGCTGAGGATATTGACACCGAAGGCAACGAAGTCGAGGTTATCACCGCCCCTGAAGATTTTGAGGCCGTCAAAGAGGCCTTTGACAAGAAAGGGACCGGATATGTCTCGGCCGAGGTGGCAATGGTCTCTCAGGCCACCGTAAACCTTGACGCCGAGACGGCGCCTAAAGTTTTAAAGCTGATGGAGGCTTTGGAAGACCTCGAAGACGTGCAAAAGGTCTGGTCGAACTTTGATATTTCCGATGAGGTCATGGAGCGTCTTTAAGTGACTGTTGCCCTTGGCATTGATCCCGGTTCCAAGGTCACTGGATACGGTTTGGTGACCAAGGAGGGCCCTGAGCTAAAGTTTGTGGCCGCTGGTTTTATCAAGGCCGACCGCCGGGCTCCCTTACCTGACCGTTTAAATCAAATCTTTTGCGGACTCCAGGAGATTATTAAAAGACACGCGCCGGATGAGGTTGCGGTCGAGGATATTTTTTACGCCAAGAACGTCCGTTCGGCCATTCGGCTGGGACACATGCGTGGCGTGGCCTTGCTGGCGGCCGCCGCGGCTGACTTGCCTGTTTATGAGTATGCGTCTACCGCCATCAAGATGGCCGTGGTCGGTTATGGTCGAGCCACCAAGGATCAGGTCAACCTTATGGTCAAGCACCTGTTAAAAACAGACCAAGACTTGAGCCCGGACGCTTCAGACGCCCTGGCTGCAGCCATATGCCACCTTAACCAGAACCCGCTCTTAAGTAGAGAGAAACGGCAACGATGATCGCTTTTCTCCAAGGCGCTCTCAAAGAAAAATCAGCCTCCGCAGTGGTGATTATGTCCGGGGGCGTCGGCTATGAAATCTTCATCCCCCTCTCTACGTTTTACGCTTTGCCTGAGGAAGAAAAAGAGGTATCCCTGCATGTTAAAACCATCCTGCGGGATGACTCGATGCAGCTCTTCGGCTTTCTGACCAGGGCGGAAAAAGAGACTTTCCTTCTACTCAACTCCGTGTCCAAGATCGGTCCCCGCTTGGCCCTCAATATTCTTTCAGGCATCACACCGACGGAGCTGGTCCAGGCCATAATCCAGAAGGACGTGCCCCGCCTCAATTCAGTGCCAGGTGTGGGCGTAAAAACGGCGGAACGACTTATCCTTGAGCTTAAGGACAAGGTGTCTCAACTGACCTCAGTGGTTCCCGAAGAAATCCTCCCAACCACACCCACGGTCTTTGACCAGGTCGGGCAGGATGTGATCTCGGCCTTGCTGAATTTAGGGTATCGAAAGGCCGAAGCTGAAAAGGCGCTGGTGGCCGCCCGGGCCGAGGCTGGTGATGGCGCTGAGCTGTCAGACTTGCTGCGACACATCCTGAAAATACTGCAGAAGGCTTGAAAAAATGGGCGATCGGATTGTTGACCCAGGCCGTCTTCCTGATGAATCTGTCTTTGAAATAGGGCTTCGGCCCAAGTCTTTTTCTGAGTTCATAGGTCAGGATGAAGTTAAAAACAACCTGTCTGTCTTTGTGCAGGCGACCAGGGCTCGGGGTGAGGCCCTGGACCATGTGCTCCTGTATGGATATCCAGGCCTGGGTAAGACCACTTTAGCCGGTATACTGGCCCACGAACTCGGCGTCGGCTTCAAGAGCACCTCAGGCCCGGTGCTGGAAAGACCCGGCGATCTGGCGGCTATCCTGACCAACCTTCAGCCTAATGACATCTTTTTTGTTGATGAGATTCATCGGCTCAACTATGTCATCGAGGAAATTCTTTATCCTGCCATGGAAGAGTTCCAGTTGGACATCATCATCGGTCAGGGGCCTGGCGCTCGAACGGTTAAGCTGGACCTTGCCCCATTCACCCTGGTCGGAGCCACGACCAGAGCCGGCCTCCTTTCTCCTCCACTGCGGGACCGCTTCGGAGTGTTGCTGCGCGTGGAATTTTATATCACCGAAGACCTGACCAGGATTGTTACACGAGCGGCCCAGGTCCTGGACGTGACCCTGGAGGCCGAGGGCGCCTGGGAGATCGCCCGCCGCTCTCGCGGAACACCCCGGGTAGCCAATCGCCTCCTGCGCCGTGTCCGCGATTTTGCCGAGGTTCAGGCCGATGGCGTTATCACGCGGGACGTGGCAGACGCTTCCCTGAAAAAGCTCTCGGTGGACTCCATTGGGCTTGATAATCTGGACCGCAAGCTCCTGAGGACCATCATCGAAAAATTCGACGGCGGTCCGGTTGGGCTGGACACCCTGTCTACCAGTGTGGGTGAAGAGCGAGACACAATTGAAGACGTATGCGAACCGTTCCTCCTTCAACAGGGCCTTATCAACCGCACGCCTAGAGGCCGCACGGCCACGCGTCGGGCTTATGAACACCTGGGGCTGAAGCTGCCTCATAAAGAGGGGCAAGGCAGCCTGTTTTAAGCGAAGTGTCCGCCTGGCAGACCGGAAAACAAAGTTATATTCAAAGAGAACTTTGAGTATTCGAGGGTCTTTTCTCCTGCCATGAACATCCTGCTGACAAATGATGATGGCATACACGCTCCAGGATTGCGAGCCCTCTTCCAAAACCTGTCTTTGGAGCACCGCGTCTTTATTGTGGCTCCGGAATCGGAACAGAGCGCTGTCGGCCATGCCATTACCCTGACCGACCCCATCAAGGTTAAAGAAATATATAATGAGACTCGATTTTATGGCTACGCCATCAGCGGCACACCCGCGGACTGCGTCAAGGTGGCTCTGGCCGACCTGCTTGAGATCAAACCAGATGCGGTAATCTCGGGGATCAATCTCGGGGCCAACGTCGGAATCAACATCCTGTACTCCGGGACGGTTTCAGCCGCCACCGAGGCCGCTATGCTGGGTTTGCCTGCTCTAGCCGTCTCTCTCAACACTTATACGAATCCGGATTTCACATATGCCGCTGACTTTACTCGCCGGCTGATCAGGGAATTGGCCAGTTTGAATCTAGCGCCGCATGTCTGCTTGAATGTCAATGTGCCGCCGCTTCCTCAGGACAGAATTTGCGGAGTAGTTTGGACTAAACAGTACCAGACCGGCTTTAAAGAGAATTTTACAAAGCGATTGGACCCCAGAGGCAACATCTACTACTGGCAGGGAGGCGAGAAGACGCACCTGCATTCTGATCCTGATTCAGACGTGAGTCTGCTTGCACAAAATATGATCACCATTACCCCGATCAAACATGACCTGACCCATTACCAGGAGTTGGTCCGTCTCAAAGGCTTTTGCATGAAACCTTAACCTCATCACCATGTACTTAAGCTGGACCTAAAATGGGGTATTTCACACCAGGCAGGTGTGAAATACCCCATATTTGTGTAACTGATTCAAGGCATAAGGTAACTAGATGAGGTTAACCACTAAAGAAAAGGTCCGCATCTCTTGCCGTTATTTTATATATTCATGTCCCCTTTCCTAACCCCAGTACAACCCTCCAGCCTACCTGCAGATTCGGCCTCAGATAACTGGAACTGAAATCTGTCATCAAGCTTCTCTAGTTAAACACTTGGGCTAGTTTTTAATCAAGCAAAGGTCGCCCACCAAACCTCTTTATCTTGCCCTCTATTTGGCTTTATGGTACTTAAAATGATGCACCGTAAGCCCAGAGGACTGCGGCGAGATGTTTCAGAGGAGGTGAAGGGAAATGCCAGATAGCCGGGTAGCCAGGGTAACGGAGATTATTGCCGCTTCGTCAAAGAGTTTCGACGACGCCATAAAAACTGGTTTCAGCAGATCATCAAAGACGCTGCGCAACATAACCGGGATGCGCGTTCTGGAGCAGCGTGTTGCTGTGGATAAGGATAAAATCACTGAGTATCGGGTCCGCATGGAGGTTATTTTTGTACTGGATGATTAAGCCTCTGGCAGAGGTCTGCCATGAGGGGCTTGCTTTTTTTTCCGCTGAGTCATTGCCTTGGTAGACAAGCCGGGAGCTTGAAAACAAATTTCAATGGCATTTGAAAGCAAGCTGCGATAAAATATGAATCCATAAAAGCAGGTATAGATATCAGTAAACTATGGCTTCTTCAAAAAATCCTTTTGAAGTCTTCGGACTGACGCCAGAGATTGCTCACCGCATGGAGGAGAGGGACCTTTTTAGCCTGGTCAAGACCCTCTATCGGCATCTGCATAAGGTTTACCATCCGGACATGGTCGCTAGCCGTGGCAAGAGACCAAGCTCCCGGAATGCCTCCCGGGCCGCGGAACTGAACCTGGCTTATGAAAAGCTGAATCTAGACAAAGACCGCGATTCGTTTCGCCATTACCACATGCTATACATTGCCAGGCGCAACAAAGGGCTTCGGAAAAAGATCAACTCCCTGCGAATGGACCTCAAGGAGATCGAAAAGAGCAAGGAAGCCCTGACCAACAGCTTTATGGATTATCTGCTCGATCTGCTTAACTGGAGAAATGGTGACGGCTCTGACAGGGATGAGTCTGCCCAGATCTGTCTTGTCCCCCAGCCGACCGATCTCAAATTGGGGCTCAACGACATGGCCATCACCCACAACCTCCGCTCCTGTTCCTGGGAGCTGGGCTCGAACTATAAAGAGATCTTTTTTGCCAGCGACGGTAAGATGTCCTATCGGCCCGTAGGCCGTTCAAAGCCTTATCGTGTTAATTACATCCAGCTTCTGGGTACAATCGAAACAGACAAAATTGACCTTGTACCCCTTCTGAATCAGGTTCCCCCCAAGCCCAATTTTTTCAAGGGACCTGCCTTCAGCAGCCGCTACGCCAACCATAAAGCTTGTATCGAGATTATGAACATGCTTTCCTTAGAAAAGTTTAGAAAATTCTGTTTGCCTCTCCTTTCCCCTATTCTGAGAGAAAGAGCCTACCTTTTTTCCATCCAGCGTCCGATTTTTGAAAATGAGTTCAATATTTCGCTGGAAGGTGTGATCGTCAAAATATCTGAAATTTAGCCGCACCGTTGTCGTGATTGCGCTTGACAACACTTTTATAATCTTTAAAACTCAATACTAAGGCCTAAACATCTTGAATTTCGTCTTAATTTTCGTGTGAATTTCGTGATTGACACCTAACCGGGTCTGTGGCAGCTTGTTTCGGTTTTTAATGAATTTAAATAATTCTTGTAATTATTAAATCATCAGATCAGTCATTGCTTTGCAAATCTAATATGCTTTGAGCTTAGCCTGCCAAGTGATCCGGACTTGGCGCTATGAAACGCCGAAGCCGCTGAAAACCTCTTAAGGCATGATTCGGCTGAAGCGTATTATTTTGGAACATTAACTAGTGCCTGTCCGGTTTTCTAAGTATTTGGTTTAAAAGTAAAAAAAGCGCATTTTATGCTGGCCATTAGTT
>JAFDHD010000115.1 GCA_019308995.1 Deltaproteobacteria bacterium
ATCTAAGTGTTTAATAATAAGCAAATCACCTTTATGAACGTAACTTGTTTAAATGATGCAAAAAATCTATCGACCAGATCAAATTATCATCAACTAATATGGAGAAGACCCTAATATTATAATAAATTCTATTGGATTATCATAGTCAGTAACATCTTTAATTAATTAAGAATACGTTTCACAGCCGCACGGGCCGGGGTCCGAAAATAACACTAAAAAAAGGACTTATCCCCCTGTACCGCCAATTGGAGCGCACGCTGAGAAAGCGCATTATGAGCGGGCAGCTTAAAGCTTCCGATAACTTCCCTTCAGAACGTGAGTTGAGAGAAGAATTCGGGGTCAGCACCATCACCATTCGGCAGGCTTTGAAAATACTGGAAAATGAAGGGCTGATCCGGCGCGAACAAGGCCGGGGCACCTTTATCACCGAACAAGATCACAATAAGCTTTATATCGAATGGTCCGGGTCCGTGCATGATTTCTTCAACCCGGCCGGTCAACATAAGCCGGTCATCACCTCAAAAACGATAATTCGGGCGGATTCACAAACGGCCATGGAAATGGGCCTGCAAGAAGGGGAAGAACTTTACCTGCTGGAAGGCACGCAACGTCTCTTTACAGACAAACCCCAGGGACTTTACCTGAAGGCCTATTTCCCCAAGGAGATCGGCGAAAAAATCCCTGTGGAAGAATTAAAAGGACGCCTTTTCATCACCGCGCTACAAATCTCATCGGAAGAACTGACGCAGATCATCCAGGCAATGTCCGCAACCACGGCCACCAAAAAAATTGCCGCTATTATGAAGCTTCAGGAAGGGAGCCCTATTCTAATCAATAAATTGACCTTTATAAGCAAAAAACACCATGTCGTGGGCATAGCAATCTGGCACATTCCCGGGGATATTTTTCAATTTGTGAACAAGCTGCGCTATAGAAAACCCAGGTATTGATCCTATTGAAAACAAGGTCGAACGAAGAGGGAGTCCGGAGGGCTTGAAAAAAGGAAATCGCGGCGCATGCCGCATAATCCCGGTTGAAAAACAACCGGAGGGAAACAATAAACAACGAATCAGGGTTAGCTAATCAGAAAGGAGGTGGGTTAGCCTGGCGGTTATGGTGTCTGCTTTTAATGATAATTTTTTATTATTCGGTTAACCAGGTAAGTCCTTAATGCAAGAACAAAACAATAATTATTATCGATGACGGAGGTCATTATTATGAAGGAGAAAAAACAAGGCTTAACCAGAAGGGAATTCATTGAACTTGGCGCGGCTGGCGCGGCAACCGCAGCTTTAGGTGTGCCGACCGCCTTTGCCCAAACCCCGAAACGGGGCGGGACCCTGACCTGCGGCATGGCCTGGATGATACAGACCCCTGATCCACATCGTTACACAGGCACCTGGGCTCGTCAGGCCTCGGCTCTTTGCTATGAAGGACTGACCACCCCGATCTCTATGGGCGAGCGGCTCAGGATCACCAAGGAGAAAGGGCCTGATGCTGTACCTGATGTTCTGCCCATGTTAGCTGAGAACTGGGAGATTGAAAAGGGAGGAAGCCGCTACGTCTTCCATCTCAAGAAAGGCGTTAAGTTCCACAATGGTAAAGAATTAGGCTCAGAGGACGTGAAATGGACCTGGGAGCGAATCAAGGACCCTGTGCATGTTTGCAGTGCTCGCAAGATGTTGACCGAATTTTTGAAATCTATTGACATGCCCGACAGGTACACTGTCGTGGCCAATTTGGACAGGCCATACGGCGCTTTTCTCAAAGCCAGCGCCTGGTGCTTTTCTCCCATTCTACCCAAGGATTCTATCCCCCACGGCGTGACCTGGGGTCAAACCCCGACCTTCAAACCTCCAACCGTAGCTCCTCCGGGAACCGGGCCTTTTAAACTTGTCAAGTACCAGCAAAAACTGGAAGCTGTTTTCGAGAGATTTGACGATTACTACGTTCCGGGTCTGCCTTACCTGGACAAGGTTGTCTTTAAAGTCATTCCCAAAACCACGCCTCGGACCCTGGCCTTGCGCGCCAAGAATGTGGATTACGCCTATGGTGTGGATGCCAATTGGCTGAACCAGGTTTTAGAGGGCCGAAAAATCAACGAGTTGATAACTTTAGAAAAAGAAGGAATTCAACTCTTTCCGCGTCTTGGTGATCTTACTTTTAGTATTTTTTTAAATTCTCATGAAGAAGCTGACACGCCCTTTAAGGATGAACGTGTCCGTCAGGCCCTGAGTTACTGCATTGATAAAAAACAGTTTGCCCAAGCCCTTTATGGCAATCTGGGTGTTCCCATGGGTCAGGGCTTTCATCCGGATATTTCGTCCTGGGGCTTTCGCGACATTAAGCTAAGAGAGCCGAACATCGAGAAAGCCAAGCAGCTGCTTAAAGAAGCAGGCTATCCAAACGGCCTGGATGTGGAGTTAAAGATTACGCCCATGTGGGGCCGAAACCCGATAGCGGCTCAGATCATCCAGCAGATGGCCGGACGGGCAGGCTTCCGCTTTACGATTAAATCTCTTTCTGGAGTTCAGTACTGGTCAGGAACCCGGGTATATAAGTATCATTCAAAAATTTTTCTGTTGGGCGGTGACGATCCCCAGCACTATTACAATCGTTTTCTGCATACGGATCCGGCAAAACCATGTAACGGCTATGGTTATGCCACGGGGGTCAAGGACCCGATCATGGATAAGCTTCTTGAAGCACAGGCTGGTGAAATAGACATTAAAAAAAGAAGGGCGGCATTTAAAAAAGTCGTTTTGAGATGCAATGAAAAAGCTTATCTAATTCCCTATGTGGCCGTGGAATTACTTTTTCCCACAGCAGGCCTTTCGAGAGACCTGGCTTGAGAGCTAGTTAAACCTGGTATAAAAACTAAATCACTATACCATCTCTTTAAACTGACGGCTGATAGCCTGTCCTGGTGGGTTAGTGGTTTTGGCCCTGATCCAGGTTTGTGATTCAGAGCGATGATCCCTTACAACGGCTTCAATGCTATCCATCACCAAAATGAAGAGGCAGAGGCGCTCTTTAAGAAACAGGCAGTTGAGTTTGACCCAGAGAAACGGGCTGAGATAATTAAAAAGCTCAACAAAATATTCATGGAAGAGGCCTGGTTTATCCCGACCATCCATGGTGTGGCCAATGCAGCTTTGAATATAAAAAAATGGCGTTTAGATACGACAAAGGAGCCATTGACCGCCATGCCTTTAACCTGGATATCAAAAAAATAGTAAAAACGGCCTGATGCCAGATGGTGTCAGGCCGTTTACATCTATTTTAAAAATTCAATGAATCTCCCTGTAGCAAGTTGCAGGGTATCAAAAGGGATCGGAACTATTTGATCCCCCTCACCCCAACCCTCTCCCTCAGGGAGAGGGAATTTGCGGAAACCCTGTAAACAAGCTACAGGGAATAATCAAGTTTAAAACTACAAAAACACCTTCCCTAACGCTTTCCGTCCTTGAACCACATGGGACGCGAGAACCAGAAGCCTTCGCGGCCCTTCAAGTATAGTTCCACTACGGTTTTTAGCTGAAAACGTTTTGCCTTTTTTCCCTTTATATATATTATGCAAGGAAAGGTCGGCTTGAGACACAACGCATGTAAAAGAAAAGTCCATCATAGGAGGAGGTAAAATAGATGCAGCTTATTTTCATTCATGGATCCGGAGGCTCTAAAGAATCATGGTCTTATCAGACACAGCACTTCTCCGGGGCTGAGGCCATTGATCTTCCCGGGCACCCTGTGGGCGAGCCGTGTTCAAGTATTGACGATTATGTTGACTGGCTTCAGGAATACATTCACGAGAAAGGCTTTCAAGACGTGGTCCTGGCCGGACACTCACTGGGCGGTGGAATCGCTCTGCTTTACGCGCTGAAACATCCTGAAGATTTAAAAGGGATTGTCTCAGTGGGCAGCGGCGCGCGGCTCCGCGTTCACCCCACGTACCTGGAGATGCTGGAAAAGGCAGTGGATGACCCAAGCATATTGGAAAATACTCCTGATCCGGTCTATGACCTTATTGATCCTGAACTTGTTGAGGTTCTTAAACAGCGGTCCAGGGAAAACGGCCCGGCCGTGGCCTTAAGCGACATGCGAGCCTGCGATAAATTCGATATCATGGATAAGATCAGCGCCATAAAGGCTCCCACTTTAGCCCTGTGCGGGGATCAGGATATTATGACGCCGCCCAAGTATTCCCTTTACCTGGCGGATCATATGCCAGAGGCCAGGGCGGTCATTATTCCCGGGGGAACTCATATGGTCTTTGCTGAAAAACCCGAAGAGGTGAACCAGGCCCTGGAAGAATTTCTAAAAGAAATTGAGGCATGATCAGTGCCAGATGGCAGCATATTCAAAAGAAAAAGCGGCTGGGGTCATTAGCCTGAAAGCTCTTTTTTGTTTTGAAATGAGATAGGAATATTGCATGATTAAACTTGTAGTATTAACTGATAGGGTAACATTTACAGATTTTTGGCAAAGGAGGTGGTATCGGCTTTTCAAGCTTGATTTTCGGTATAAGCAACCTGGAACCTAAATATTAGGAGGAGTAAACATGGATTTCGGATTTACTGAAGAACAGGAGCGGTTAAGAAAAAAGGTTCGCGAGTTTTTTCAAGAGGAGCTGCCTGAAGATTACGATTGGGGCGGCGGGGCCGAAACGGCTGAAGAGGGGCAGGCCTTTATGCGTGAATTGCAGAAAAAAACGGCCAAGCAAGGCTATCTCACCTCGGGCTGGCCCAAAGAATACGATGGCATGGGCCTGGGATATGTTGAACAGGGTATTGTTGATGAAGAGTTCGGCTATGCCGGTATAAGTTGGCCCTCCCAGTTAGGCCTCCATCTGGCGGCTCCGGCGGTCTTTCTCTTTGGCACTGAGGAGCAAAAAAAGAAATTTATACCTCCGCTGGCCCGGGGGGAGGCGGTATGGTTTGAGGCCTTTACCGAGCCTGAGGCCGGTTCTGACGAGGCCAATCAGCAGACACGCGCGGTGCAGGATGGGGATTACTTCATCCTCAACGGTCAAAAAACGTTTATCAGCGGTATTTACAAACCCGATTTTCTTTATACCCTGGCCAGAACCGCGGATACGGTTCCCAAGCATAGAGGGATCAGCCTTTTCCTCATCCCGGCTGATTTACCCGGCATAACCTATCGCGCCTTACCCAGCATGGGCGGCGGCACGCAGAACGATATCTTCTTTGACAACGTCAAGGTTCACAAGGAATATCTGCTCGGTGAGTTGAATCGCGGCTTTTACCATGCCATGGCTACCTTTGAGTTCGAAAGGACGGGTACCGCTTTTCCAGGGCGCGTCAAACGCGGCTTGGAGGAATTTATCCAGTTCTGCAAAGAAGAGAAACGCAATGGCAAACCGCTCATTGAAGACCCGGAGGTAAGAAAACTGCTGGCCGAAATGGCGGTCGAGGCGGAAATCTGGAAACTTATGGCCTGGAAAGCGGTCTGGTGGTTTGGCAATAGAGAAGAGCTGGGTCCCATGCCCTTTGACCTCAGCGGCATGTGCAACAAACAGCTCACAACGGCGCAGTCTGAAAAAATGTCTAAAATTTTAGGAATTTACGGGCAACTCCGGCAAGGCTCGAAATGGGCCAAGCATGAAGGCAGAGTTGAAAGAGGATGGCGCAGTACCAGGAGCCTGCATGCTGCCGGCACTCTCGAAATATACAAGTATGTCATCGCCCGCAGAGGGCTCGGCTTACCCAGGATCCCGGCCAAGTTGAATGCGGTCATCGCTCAAGCCCTTGATGAAAAAAAGTAGCGGGACACAGGTTCAATACCGCCCAAACTATAAGGAGCAAGTCAATGGATTACCTTTTAAGTGAAGAACAGGAAAAACTGAAAGAAACGGCGTGCCAGTTTCTGGAAAAGGAATGTCCCGAAACCGTTATAAGAGAAACCAGGGAAGAAGACCAAGGCTATTCTCCCCAATTGTGGAGCAAGATAGCGGATTTAAAATGGCTCGGGCTCGTCTTTCCAGAAAAATACGAGGGGACTGACAGGAGCCTTCTAGACCTGGCCGTTCTCTATGAAGAGATGGGCAGGGTTATATTCCCCAGCCCTCATCTTTCCACGGTCGTTTTGTGCGGACTGACCATACTCAGTGCGGGCAGCGAAGAGCAGAAGGCAGAGCTACTGCCTCGGATCGCAAAGGGAGACCTGATTCTGGCCCTGGCCCTGGCCGAACCTGAATCGAGCTGGGATGGCAATGCCTGGGACGCCCAAGGGATAACGGTTCAGGCGGCTGCCGATGGTGATCATTATGTCATCAATGGAACCAAGCTCTTCGTTCATGACGCCCACGTTGCCGATTACGTGCTGTGCGCGGCTCGGACCAAAGACAGCGGCCAGCCTGAGCATGGGATAACACTGTTCTTGGTGGATACCAAGAGCCCTGGGGTCGAATGCACCCTGCTCAATACGACCGCTTATGACAAACCAGGGGAAGTTGTCTTCAATCAGGTCGAGGTTCCCAAAGAAAACATAGTGGGCGAGGTCAATAAGGGCTGGGGCCCTTTGGCCAGGGTTCTGCAAATTGGAGCGGTAATGCTCTGCGCGCAGATGGTGGGGTCCAGCCAGAAGGCCCTGGAACTGGCCGTGGACCATGCCAAAACCAGGATACAGTTTGATATGCCCATAGGCATTAACCAGTATATCCAGGGTCATTGTATTGACGTGCTGTGGTATACGGAAACCTCCAGATGGCTGACCTATCAGGCGGCCTGGAAGCTGAGTGAGGAGCTCCCCTGCGATATGGAAGTAGCCATGGCCAAGGCCTGGACGAGCGAGGCTCATGAGAAGGCTTGCTGGCATGCCCATCAGGTCCTGGCTGGTGTGGGCTACACTTCTCAGAAGGGCGTCATGACGCTCTATTCCATGAAAGGCAAGACTCTTCAGCATTATCTGGGCGACACCTCTTTTCACCTGAACAAGGTGGCCCATGAGGTGGAGAAATGGACGGCTCCCGAGAAGCCAAGAGGCAAACCGCTCGGCTACTGGGACATACCGGCAGAGGAGCAAATACCCGCCTGGGAGCCCTGGCAAGAGCTTAGAAAAGGGAAAAAGACCTGGTAGGTTTAAAATTTGGCCAGGGGTCGTCCTTGCCTGCCTGGCCCGCTTCTATTTAAGCTGATCAGGAATAGCGAATAAGCGCCTGCGGAGAGCTTCTAGACGGGCGCTTTTTCTTTCTTTAAATTATGGTTCATCTCGGATTTCATTGATTAAAGACTTGGCTATAAAAATCCCCCTCAATCCCCCTTTAGAAAAGGGGGACTTTTTTTGTCTTCCTTTTTTTCTATTTCTCTAAAAGGAAAGCTCCTTTCTATTTCCCCCTTTTTTAAAGGGTGTATAGATCGGGGACATAGGTAACACTTTTTAGTAACATAGTGGGGCAGGCTTTCTAGCCTGCCTTTTCCAGCCTCTTCCCACCCAAGGCAGGCTAGAAAGCCTGCCCTACAGGCATAAATGGACTTTCCGTTATTTTCGAAACGACTCGTCATTGCGAGCCTTCGGCCCTTCGGCAGGAGCCGAAGTGTTATTTGGCAAAGAAACTGTTTTCAAATTCTGGACGAGGGCGGGGATAAACCCCGCCCCTACAATACCGATTTAGAGTACGGGCGGGGTTTATCCCCGCCCGTATATTTCTGGTCTTTCATGTGTCAATAAAGGCCAAGACGACTATGAACGCGCTTATAAACAACGGGTCATATTAATTTAAAAAAACGTGCAAATTCAATGTGTTTCATACTATTAAATCCTGAAAGTGGCAAAAGAGCTTTTAAAGAAATTAGTAGAGCCTGTTAAGAGCGAAAGCATAAGGGCTATAAATAAAAAGCGAGGAGATATTTTTATCATCTACTCTTGGGACATAACAACTAGCTTATCGAATGAATAGAAGGCGTCTCGCCGCCAGCCACGCGGTGCGCCCAGCGCGTTGTCTCAGGCAGGCGGTAGCCGCGGCAGCAGGCCAGGACGTATTCAATGCTGGTGGGCAGATCAACACGGTGGCCCGGGGAGACATAAACCGGCTTGACCCTGGTGCGAGTCCGCACCACGGCGCCGATGACCTCGTCTTGGTCAACAAGCAGCGCATGGCTGCCTCGCTTAAGGCCCGGTTCGTCATGCCGACCGCACAGCCGGGATTTGGCGCAGCCAATAGTGGGCAGGTCGGTCAGGAGCCCGATGTGGCTGGCGATACCCAGGCGGCGCGGGTGAGCCTGTCCCTGCCCGTCAAAGATCAGTAATTCCGGTCTTGCAGCCAGCTTGCTAAGGGCGTCGAGAATGACCGGCCCTTCGCGAAAGCTGAGCAGGCCCGGGATATAGGGAAAGGCGACCGGGCGAACGGCCGTGGTATAATCTGCCGGTTCAAGCTCAGGGTAGTTCAGCACCACCACCGCGGCGCGGGCCTTGCCGCTGCGGAGAGAGACGTCCACCCCGGCCACAGAAGCCACAGGGCCCAGCTGCTTTTCAAAAATAACCTGAGCTGCCAGTTCCTTTTGCAGCGCCACCGCCTCCCTGGGCGAGAGGTCCCAGGGGTGTGCGCATTTTGAGATGACCTTCTTTATTTCCCTGCTCCTTTATCTCCTACATTTTTCTAGCCGGATCAGAAAGAAGCCACACTGCCTTTTCATTTAATCTTCAAGACCTTGGCGCCTCGAATCTTTCTCTCCTTGAGTTCGACCAAGGCCTGATTCGCCTCTTTAAGCGGAAATTCCTCAATTTCAGGCTTGATGCGAAGCTCAGCCGCCAGCTCCAGGAACTCGCTGACGTCCCTCCGGGCCACGTTGGCGACGCTCTTTATTTCCTTTTCCATCCAGAGATGGGCGGGGTACTGGAGCTTTAACAGATAATCCTTGTTTCTTTCTTCTTTCCGGATAGCATTAATAACCAGCCTGCCGCCAGGGGCCAGATTCTTAAGGGCTTCCACCACCGGCTTCCAGGCCGGTGTGGTGTCAATGATGCAGTCCAGTTTTTGCGGGGATTCATCTTCTGTGTCGCCAGCCCAGACCGCGCCCAGTTCTCTGGCAAAGGCCCTTTCCCTCTCGCTGCGGGCAAAAACGAAAACCTCAGAACCTGGATACCGGTGCCGCGCCATCATCAGAACCAGGTGCGCCGAAGCCCCAAAGCCGGTAAGCCCCAGGCTGCGACCGTCTTTGATGCCGGTCAGCCTCAAGGAGCGAAAGCCGATGGCCCCGGCGCACATCAGGGGAGCCGCTTCTGAATCGGAAAAAAAATCAGGGATGCGGTAGGCAAAATCTTCTGAAACGACCATGTACCGGGCATACCCGCCATTGGCGTCCCGGCCCGTGGCCCTGAATTCTTGACACAAATTCTCATTCCCCTGAAGGCAAAACCTGCACCGCCCGCAGGCAGAGTAAATCCAGCCGACGCCAACCCGGTCTCCCGTCTCGAACCCGGCTGCCCGGCTGCCTTTTTCAACGACCCGGCCTACGACTTCGTGTCCCAAGACGATCGGAAACTCTGGCGGCGGCGTTCTGCCTTCGATCTCATCCAGCTCGGTGTGACAGACGCCGCAGGCTGATATTTCTATTAAGACATCCTTGTCTTTAGGCACAGGGTCTGGCAAATCCGTAAACTCCAGCGGGTTCTTATTCTCCTCCAGGTTGCAAATCTCATTCAAAACCATGGCTTCCATCGTCTGACCTCCTTATTCAAAGCAGGCTCAAGCCGCCGGTCTGTACCCCGGTATTTAATTCTATATGGCCTGCTGGCCATCGAGTGGTGATCATGAAAGATTGACAGCGCCGGTTTTTTGGCCTCATTAACTTAACCCAGAAGCGCGCCTGATGCAAGGGCACGCCTGCTTGGTTTTATATTGTGAGGGCGCCTGGCTCTCTGACACAAAGCATGGTAAAAATTGTCAGGGAGTCCTGCTTTACGGGCCGACCTGGCCGGTTGCAATCTTAAGAAAAAAAAATGATAATGGAGAAAAGGCAGGCCGCAAGGCCAGGGCCTTTCTCAGGTAAAGCCTGTCCATGAAGGCTCTATCATCAAACCAGGACCATGACTGTGAATACTATCGAGGCGCATGAAAAAAGAAGCGTGCTTAAAAGCGGGCGGATGAGCCTGGTTCTGGTGCTGAGTCTTTTTTTGATCCAGGCCTGTCTGGGGCCGATGCCCGTGAGAAAGGCTGAAATAAAGCCCGGTGAAATCTGGGTCGAACCCGATACCGGCCTGGAGTTCGTCTGGGTGCCTGGGGGATGTTACATGATGGGCGGTCGTTTTCAAAGCGGAGAGCTGCAAAACCCGGATGAAATACCAGTCCACGAGGTCTGCCTCGACGGCTTCTGGCTGGGACGATTCGAAGTCACGAACGCTCAGTACCGCCGCTTCAGGCCGCGGCACAACAGCGGGTCAAGTAACGGCCATGCACTCAACGGCGACAGTCAACCCGTGGTCTCTGTGAGCTGGGAAGAAGCCAAGGCTTATGCCAGGTGGCTCAGTCACCGGAATGGCGGGCGGTATGGATTTCGTCTGCCGACAGAAGCAGAGTGGGAGTATGCTTGCCGGGCCGGGACCATGACGCGGTATTACTGGGGGGACGAGATTGATCCTCGCTATGTGAATTTTTCGGATAAGCATGATCCAAGCGGCCCCTCTCGAGAGGACATTGATGATGGATTTGCCTTTACCGCGGCGGTGGGCAGTTTTTTTCCCAACGCCTTTGGCCTGTATGATATGCTGGGCAATATCTGGGAGTGGTGCGAGGATGTTTACAGCAAGGATGCTTATAAAAAACACAAGCATTACAACCCGGTAAATAAAACCTCTGATGACTTCTGGCAGGGGGACATTCGGGTGTGCCGCGGCGGAGGCTGGCGCGCTCTCCCGGGGCTGGTGCGATGCGCCGGTCGAGGCGGCGCCGCCCCTGGCAGCCGAAGTCCGAGCCTGGGGTTCCGCCTTCTGAGAACCGAGGCCGGTTTTATGTCAGAGAGCTTCGCACCCTGACCTATGGCTGTGTCAGGTTATAAATTGCCCTTTGAGGAGAGCTTTGGTATCATAAGTGGCAATATCACGGTTTTACTTAAGCGGCTATCAGCTCAAACACCAAGAATTAGAACATAACGGCCCCGGCCGCATGAATCAGCCTCTAAAAGAAAAGGAGAAGTTGTGATCTGGATAACGGTCGCCACGGTGATTTTATGCTTTGTGTTAGCAGTGATTATTGCGCGCCTGACAGTCAGAAAGGTCCTGGAAAGGCAGGGTCTCTTTGCCATTATTGTACTGCTGTGTTTTTTCCTGATGATTACCCTGTCCAATCAGTATCTTTTGCCTGAAATCAACATCTGGAGAGAGCAAAGGGATATAGAGCAATCCTTGAAGGAAATTGCCGCCTACGAGCAGATCGCCAGATCCGAGCCTGAGACTTACGCACGCATGAAGGCTGAAATAAAAAAGTCTTTGCGAAGCGGAGAGAGCAAAGCTCACACCAGCGCCCGAATCCGCCGCATCGTAAACGAATTGGTGGGTAAGTATCTCCCCCGCGCTTCTGACGACGCCATCTATGGTTACGTCAGCGTTATGGTCCGGGAACTGGAGGAATTGACCAGGATAAATCCTGAACTCTCTTACCAGTTTTTATTCCCGCAGAAAGGCGGCGCCATTAGCCACGCCTTTCATCTCAGTCCAGAAATGAAGAAAGCGGACCTGGATGCACTGGCTGAAGTGATAAGAACAGGCTCAACCAGCCCGGTTGTCATGCAGGATTTCAGCGAGGCCAGGGCCTTGCTGGAAAAGGCATTCGCCAATCTCTACAAGGTCTATGGAAAGGATATATTGCTGCTTAGGAATCCTTTGGCCCCGGGGATTTACAAAGATAAGTATTGCAATATCACCATCGCCCTGTTTCATGAAATATTTAAACTGCCCAAACAGCAAAGTTGTCTGGTGTTGCGCTACATGTTCTCGAACATACATGAAGGGGCGCAGTAAGGTTATTTCGATTTGTCGTGTTTTCAAACACAGGCTCACTAGGTGTCCTGAAGTAACTGTCTGCCTGAAAATGGACGCTTTTATTAATTGACATTCGTCTCTGCCTTCCCGCTGAACAATTTCACCAATTTAATGACATTTCATCAAATCCTGGCAAGGATTTTAATCCAAATTACACCCTTTAACCTTGTTACTGTATGCGAAGACGATTTTCGGCCACCAGCGCCAGACATCTTCATAGTTGTCGTACAAAACCTTTTCGAGTTCAAAATAGTAAAATAAATATAGGCAAAAGCTCCGCCTAGTCATCTGATTTCAAGACCGCGCCCTGGTGAGCCGAGGTGACGTTTTTAGAATACCAGGAAAG